>DBFNNF010000188.1:0-15448 GCA_048407585.1 Lactobacillus johnsonii
CTCTTTCTTTTTTAGTTATGTATTCTGTTATATAATACCATCATTTTTTTGTATAAGTGAGTACTAAAGAATGATTTTTTAGGGATTTGATCAATAAATTTTTGAGCAACAAAAAAATCCACCGACAGCAATTCAAAATTACGTTGGTGGATAGAAAAATTATATTAGGAAAGAGTTATTATTCTTTTATATAACCTGCAATGTCATCGTAGTCAAAATCATAGTTTAATTTCTTACCATAGGCTTTTTCATAAGCCTTTTTCTTTTGCATGTAATCAATTTCTTGCATTCTTTTAGCGTTTTGATCAACTGTCAGCCGATCAACAGGGTAGATTGTTGGTAAGACATGTAAAATATAGCGAGTCTTGTGGAATTCTCTACTATTTTTTTCCATTTCTGGAAGGTCTTGAATTTCTACAAAGCAGGAGATAATCGGAACTTTAGCCTTAGCTGCGTAGTAATAAGCACCTTTTTGAAGGGGACGAGGCTTACGGTAGTTATACCACATTTCTTGTTCAGGGTAGATTAAGACCCATCCCTTTTTATCAAAGACTTTCTGCAAGTGTTTTGGAAATTCTCGCCCCAGATATTGGTAGCTTTGAACAATTGGAATAGCATTGATATTATTCATTAAAAAGCCGAAGAAACCCGGTAATTTTAGGTTGGAGTCTTCAATTACAACATAGAGCTTTTTATGACAGCGATTAGCTAATTTTTTAATTGGCAGGCTATCGGTTTGCTTAAAGTGATTAGTCGTTACAATTGCGCCATGCTGAGGCCCGTTAGCTCTTTGCTTGTCTTTGATTTGGGTATGAGCCATTAAGACTAAAGTATCAAGATTGATAATAGTTTGGGCGATAATATTTTTAAATTTATGGCTCAGCTTTTTTTGTTGCTCCCAATAATCGTTAACTAGTTTGATTCTTTCATCTTTAGTGAGGATCGGATCGCCCAATTCAACTTTAGCGTGCATTTTGCCTTTTTTAACGGCTGCTTTGATATTTTCGATAACTTTCGCACGATTTTCGCCAATAATCATAGTTTAATCCTTTCGCCTTTAGCTTTTACGTGAGTCCAATTATTAGGATCAACGACTGTGCTATCTTCTTTTTCAAGCATATGATCTAACTTAGCTCGATCTTCACTACGTTCCTCATCAGTATAATTATCTAATTCAGCATGTAATTCTTCATAGAAGGGCGTTTCTTTAGCGTACTTCCAGAAGTAATCTTGATATTGAACATTATCAAAGTGCCATGGCTTAAAGAATAAGTTATAGTGAATCAAGCCTGGGTTAGGGAGGGGTTCTGTATTTTCATTAGGCATTGCATCCCAGCGAGGATCAAGGTGCAATATTCGACCATCACCAATTTCATTCAAATAGTCTTGATCTGGAGCAATACAGTCAAAATGATACTTCTCAAGCAGATTCATAAAATGATTAATAAAACCTTCATCTCTAAAGGCTTTAGAATTTAAAACAAGCATTCCAGAGTTGATGTACTTTTTAGGATCAAGATCTAAGACGTCTTTGATGTACTTCACCATTTTATCTACATATTGAATAGAAGAATCAGTACATGCTCCAAACAAGTTATTGCCGAGTTCAGTATTGTATAGCTTAGCAATGTCGTCGACAACTACAGTGTCACTGTCAATATAGATTGCCTTATCGTATTGCGGGAAAAGATCAGGAATGAAGAGGCGGTAAAAGATAGACATGGTGAAAAAGTCAGCTCGAAGATAATTTTCTTTTCTATCTTGGATCGGCTTTACTAATTTCTCATCAATGTGGAAGAATTCAACGTGTACATGGTCATTACCCAAAGCTGCCAATTGATCTTGGTGTTCTTTAGATAGATCTTGGTTTAGAAAGATAACTGTGTAGTCATTTTCTGGATTAGAATTCTTAACTAATGAATTTAAAGATACTGCAGCGTATTTAGTAAAGTCATCGCTAATACTATAAAAAACTGGAATAGTCATTTTAGTGCCTCTTTATATTTTTACGGACGTAGTCTTTTTAACTTTTGCCCAAGTTACATCTTCATTTTTAATTTCATCGACTTTTTTAATCATCCAATCAAGATCAGCGCGGGCTTTTTTACGATCTTCATCAGTAAAGCTGTCCAATTGTTCTTTTAGCTCATCATAGTATGGGGATTTTTTAGCAACATCCCAGAAATATTGACCATATTGAACATCTGCAAAGTGCCATGGCTTAAAGAAAAGGTTGTAGTGAACGATTTTTGGATCTTTGATTTCATCCATATGTTCATTAGGCATTGCATCCCACTCAAGCGGTAAGTGATAGATCTTATCTTCACAAATTTCATTCATATAAGCTTGGTCAGGATCAATATTGTCAAAATGATATTTTTCAATTAATGAATAGAATTTATCAACGAATTTTTTATCTCTAAATTCTTTCATATTGAATAAAATCACACCATTATTGATGTATTTTTCTGGTGGGAAGATGCCTTGGCATTCCTTAATATAAACTTGTAGCGGTTTAATAAATCTAATTGACATATCAGGGACACTCGCAAACATGTTATCGCCAATTTCAGTATTGTAGAGTTCAGCAATATCAGTGCAGATAATTGTGTCGGCATCTAAGTAAACGGCCTTATCATATTGCGGGAAAAGATTAGGGATAAAGAGACGGTAGAAAATAGACATGGTAAAGAATTGTGCTCGTAAATAATTCTCTTCACTATTGTGAATTGGAGCTACCATTTCATCATCGATATGGAAAATATTAACGTGAACATTTTCGGTTGAAAGATCTTCGAGACTCTTTTTATGTTCGTTGCTAATGCTTTGGACTAAAAGAGTAATTGTATAATCCTTCTTTGGATCAACGTGATCAATTAAGGACTGAATCGAAACAGCTGCGTAAGGTGTGTAATTATCACTAATTGTGTAAAAAACTGGAATAGTCATTCTCAAACTCCATCTATATATAATAATTTAGTGCTGCTTTAAAAGCGGCTTAAGTTCTGTGTACTGCTTAAGTAAATCATCATATTCATGTAATTTCAAGACGCTATGAACACGTTCTACATCCCAAGGTTTAACTGTTAAAGTGTGGAAGTAGGGTTTAAAGCGAAAGCTAGTAGTAAAATGTTGAATTTTTGTATCTGGATGGAGCCGGTACTGCTCATTGTAGCAACGCGGAGCAATTCTTTTTTCGGTCGCAAGTTTATTTAAGGCAGATTGATCGGGAAGAAGCATTTTTTTATCGCTCATTTTTTCCCGTACTTTTGCAAATAATCTTGTCTTTTTAATCTCATTCATATTTAAAAGCAAGACGCCTGAGTTAAGGTAGTCAAAAGTTTTATGACTATGAAGATTATGAAAGAAAAAGCGCCCCCAGAAATCTAAAACCCCAACTAATTCCACATTAGTTAAGTCTTGGTTATAGAAATCACTAATATCCTTGCGCACAATAATATCGTCATCTAAGTACAAGATGCGATCAGGAATTTGTGGAATTTGATCCGCAAATAACCTAAGCATGGCATAAGGAGTGAAACGAGTCTCCATGTTAGCGCGTGGAGGCTCTTTTTTGAACAAGTCAGTACAGTCGATTAATTCAGCAGTGTTATTTGGGTCTTTTTCTTTAATGATTTTTTTGATTAAGTTAAAAGCTTGCTCATTAAAAGCTTCATATCCTTCTGCCTGCATGGTTAAGATATAGAGGTGCAGGGGAGCAGAAGTATTTTTTAATAAAGATAGAGTTGCAATTAAAATACCATCTTCGGCGTGAGAGTCGCCGCAAAACATAATATTCATTTTAATCTCCAATTTCTCGTTTTTGATAGTGATAATATTGATAGCTGCTATTCCTAGATCGCTTTTTTAGTTGATCGAAGACTTGATCATGAAGCTTTTTTTGTTGCTCTTTTTTGGTCAAGGTAGAGTCTGGGAGGAAAGGACCATCAATATAGACAGTGATTTTGGGATGCTTGCCAAATTTGCGTTTTTGATAAGTTGTGGTCATTACAAAACTTGCTTTATTTGCCTGAACTGGAAAATTAAAGCTGGTTTCTGGAAAGGACCGAATGCCAGTATAGTAAGGCCAGACATGAGCTTCTGGATAGATTACAATATGAGCATTTTCCTTAGTTAAGGTTTTAACAGCTTTAAGTAATTTAATAGCTTGTTTAATATTTTTACCTACTGGTAATCCCCCGTAAGGCAGGAGCGTTTTTCCAATAACAGGAATCCCCCAATTTGCTTGATTAGCAATAGCATAGTAATTTTTCCAGCCAAATAAGGTTAGAGGCATGAAGACGTCGTTAACCATTTGAGTATGGTTTCCGTAAACAAAATAACCTTCATCTTTATATTTAGATAGCTTATCCCTACCTATTACTTTGACATGCATTACGCCATAAGTAAAAAGATAAGCAAAACCGGCAGCTAAAAAACGCATTAGATAATTAAGGGGAGTGTGTTTAATGATTTGGTAATTGTCCGGCAAGGTAAAGTCTTGCTTTTTACTTTCAACAACGTCATCAGTTGTGGAATTATAGTAGATAGTATGATGTTTAGATGGTTTAGTATTCATAATATTAATTATAGAAAAAATTTAGAAACAAAAAAAGACACCGCAAATGCGATGTCTTTCAAAAATATGGGTGGTCAGGGGATCGAACCCTGGACCCACGGATTAAGAGTCCGTTGCTCTGCCAGCTGAGCTAACCACCCATTGGATAACCAACAAATAGTATTATGCCAGTAAAGTAAAGAAAGTGCAAGCTTTTTTTGCATAAGTTTAAAAAAAGTGGGGAAAACAGTATAATAGAGTTATTAATATTGAGGAGGCATCAGTATGCCAAAGAAGATTTTAGTCGTTGACGATGAAAAACCAATTTCTGACATTATTAAATTTAATCTGACTAAGGAAGGCTTTGATGTCGACACTGCATATGACGGCGAAGAAGCTGTTAAAAAAGTTGAGGAATATGATCCCGATTTAATGATTCTTGACTTGATGTTACCAAAAAAAGACGGCTTAGAGGTTGCGCGTGAAGTGCGCCAAACTCATGATATGCCGATTATTATGGTAACAGCTAAAGACACTGAAATTGATAAGGTGTTAGGTCTTGAAATGGGAGCAGATGATTATGTTACTAAGCCTTTTTCTAACCGAGAATTAGTTGCTAGAGTAAAGGCAAACTTGCGTAGACGTGACTTGACTCAAAAGGCTACTGAAGATGATGAAGACAAAAATATTACCATTGGCAATCTTGTGATTATGCCTGAAGCTTATATGGTTGAAAAAAATGGTGAAAAAATTGAATTAACGCATCGTGAATTTGAATTACTTCATTATTTAGCACAGCATATGGGACAAGTAATGACTAGAGAGCATTTACTACAAACGGTTTGGGGCTATGACTATTTTGGGGATGTTAGAACTGTGGATGTAACTGTTCGACGTTTACGGGAAAAGGTCGAAGATAATCCAAGTTCACCAACAATTTTAGTTACCAGACGTGGAGTAGGATATTACGTTAAAAACCCATCAGATGAATAAGGATCAAAGTCACTAGTGATAGTGGCTTTTTTTGCAATTAGGACCAATGAAGAAAATAAAAAGTGTATTAAATTCTATTAATTTCAAAATCGCAATCATTTTTATGTTGCTACTACTAGCAACGATTGAAGTCGTTGGAGCTTCTTTTACTAGACAACTTGAACAAAACTCAATTCAGAATTTTGAGTCTTCAATTCAAGTCCCAAACATTATTACTAACCAAATTGCTAGTCAATTGAGTAGGGCAAATAGTAAGAGTGCTAATCAACAACTAAGCCAGATTATTTCAAATTATAATCTTGGTGATATTAGTCAATTAATGGTAGTAGATAATAAAGGCGTGATCCGGGCTGTTTCAAATGTTAATGATCAGAATCGAATTGGCCAGCGGACTAGTAATGCGGATATAAAAAGCGTGCTTTCAAATGGAAAACAAGTTTCTAAGGTAATTAATGATAATGGAAACTATATGGTGCAAATTTCACCATTGACGTCTGCTAATGGAACTAATACACCTGTGGGAGCTATTTATGTAAGAGCAAGTTTACAGGGTGTATTCAATAATTTACGGCAAGTTTCTATTTACTTCTTGATTGCCTCGTTAATTGCGGCTGTATTAGGTGCAGTAGTTGCCTTAGTAATTTCCCGGGCTATAACTCGGCCAATTGAAGAAATGCGTAAGCAAGCTTTGCGGGTGGCAAATGGAGATTATTCTGGACATGTCCGTGTTTATGCCCAAGACGAGCTAGGTCAATTGGCTGAAGCATTTAACACTTTGTCGGTACGAATTGAGAGAACTCAAGAGATTTCCGATAGTGAACGAAGGCGGTTAGATAATGTTTTGACCCACATGACAGATGGAGTTATTGCCACTGATCGTCACGGAAATATTACTATCATTAATGAAACTGCCTTAGATTTTTTAGGCAAGACTGAAAAAGATGTTATTGGAAAACCAATTACTAATTTACTCGGCTTAAAAGATGTTACAATTCAAGATCTCTTAAGCACGCAACAAGAATTGGTTGTGCGTGTAAATGATAATACAAGAGATGAAATGATTTTACATGCTAACTTTTCTTTAATTCAGCGTGTAACTGGCTTTGTTTCAGGTCTAGTTTGTGTTTTGCATGATATTACGCAACAGCAAAAAAATGAACGGGAACAACAGCAATTTGTGTCTAACGTTTCACATGAACTTAGAACCCCATTAACAAGCTTAAGAGCATATGTTGAAGCCTTAAATGATGGGGCATGGAAGGATCCAAATATTGCACCGCAATTTTTACATGTTATCCAAGATGAAACTGAGCGAATGATTAGGATGATTAATGATCTGCTTAGCTTATCAAGAATGGATCGTGGTGTAGCCAAAATGGACTTAGAGTGGGTTAACTTAAATGATTTTGTTAACCACGTTCTAAACCGTTTTGATATGATGCTGAAGTCTGATACAGATAAAACGCATAAAAAGAAGTATTCAATCAAGCGTGAATTTCCTCATCAAGCTTTATGGGTAGAAATTGATACTGATAAGATGATGCAAGTGATCGACAATATTATGAACAATGCCATTAAGTATTCACCTGATGGAGGCGTTATAACAGTTCGTCTTCTTCAAGCCCAAAAGCATGTCATCTTAAGTATTTCTGACCAAGGATTGGGAATTCCAAGAAAAGACTTAAATAAGATTTTCGATAGATTTTACCGTGTTGATAAGGCTCGTTCTCGTAAGCAAGGCGGAACCGGATTAGGATTAGCTATTTCTAAAGAAATAGTAGAAGCACACCATGGCCGGATTTGGGCAGATAGTGCTGAAGGTTCCGGATCAACTTTCTACATTTCTTTGCCATATGAAGCAATTAGTGAGGAAGGAGAAAACTGGGATGAGGTTTAAAGATAAAGTTTCTAGAGTGGCATTGCGTGTTAGTTTAATTGCAATGGTTGTCTTATCAATAATTCTATCGGCTATCATTTGGGGATCAGATGCTCGATTTTCTAGAATTGAAGAAACATCTAATCAAACCCAAACTAAGGATCTAGGGCAGCGTTCTTTAAGAGATATCTATCTACCAACGCAAACTTTTTATTTTAAAAATAAACAAATGTATCAAGTCTATGATACAAAGAATAATTTACCTTTGGAGTTTTCTAAATTAACTCAGTCTTTAAGACCGCTTTTGCCAATCCGAATCTGGTCTAGTCAAACTAAGTATGAAAAAATGTTGAGAAATCCAAACTATATTCAGCTAACATACCCAGATCAGATAACGATCTCATTATTTTTAACTAACGTAAGAAAAACTGATAGTCGGGAATTCAATCGCTTTTTTGTCTCAACGACTTCTAGTGACTACATCTATCTAGGTAATGATGAGAACCATACAATCTATCGGGTTCGTTTAAACGATGTCTCATTTAAGACCCTAATTGAGCATATTAGAAACGCTCAAACTCAAATGCCAGTCACTATTGAAAAGGTACATGATGACTATTTACCTTTCTATGAAAAAAATCTAAGCTTGCCAGTTTATAGCTACTTAACTAATGAGGAATCTGATTCATATTTTGTTTATCGTTTGTTAGGATCAAATAATCCTACCCAGCATAGTAATGGCGATACGATTACATACTCTAATGGAGTATATGAGCGTTTAATTGCTGCTAAACATACTCATAACTATGAATATATTGATTATCAACAAGATCAAATTCCTAAGACAATTAGTCGTAAATTAAATGATAGTTTATATTTCGTACGAAAGATTGGTTTATCAGAACCAGATTTAAGATTCTTTGATGCGGATGATAATACAGTTATTTATCAAAATTATGTCGAAGAATATCCAATCTTTTTACCAGGAAAATATAAGATGCGAGCACAGGTGAAATTTGCATCTAATGGGATGACGATTAACTTCAACAGTTTAGACTTACAGATTCCAATCCCAACTAATGGGGAAAAGAAAACTTTAATTCCAACTACTGTAGCCATGGATGAGTTATACCAAAAGGGATATCACCGAAAAGATATCGAAAGAATTATTATTGGATACACAGCTAAATCTTCTAACAGTAAAAATAAGAAACTAGTAGATTTAGAGCCTGCTTACTATGTAAAGATTAACAAGCAGTGGAAGACCTTAGATGAGTGGCTTAATACAAATAATCAGTTAGACAATGCAGGAAAGGAGGGACTAGTAGATGGACTTTAAAAGAATTGAATGGATATTTTTAATTGTATTTATCGGAATTAATATCTTTTTGGGAATTGAATTATGGCAAACGCCAACTCTCTTATCTGCTGGTTCTACTCCGACTCAGACTGATATTAAGAGTGAAACAAGTGCTGATCAAATTACTATTCCAAAGGTTAACGATAAACAAGAAGATGGATATTATTTGGCTGCCAAGACTGATAATTCTTGGATCAAAAAAGCTACTCAGCAGGTAAAGGGACAAGTAGAAAATAATTCAAGTGAAAATCTTATTTCTGTTCATTTAGATAAGCCAATTACTTTATCTAAAAATAAAAAAGAAGCCCTGAGACAAGTGATGCGTTTTAAAGATGATAGTCAAAATGTATATCAAGGTAAAAATTATACTTACCTTTCAGAATTATCTGAGGGGGACGATTATATTTTTAACCAAAAGACTAAATATGGAGAATTCTTTGCTGCAACAGCTCGACTTCATATTATTGTAAAAGATAATCAAATTGTCTCTTATTCACAAAGTTATGTTGATGACTTAAATCCTGTTCGTGAACGCCAAAATACAATTAGTTCAAAAGCAGCCGTAGACTCTTTATATACTTACAGTGAATTACCAAATAATTCTAAGGTTATCTTGTTGAAGCAAGTTTATACTAAATTATTAACAGTTAAAGGAAATACCATTTATATTCCAACATGGTTAGCCGCAATAGAAAATAATACTTCTAAGACAGTTACCTTGAAGCGGGTAAATGCATTTACAGGAACAATTATTCAAAATAATGTTACGACTGATGATTCTAAGGAGTGAAAAAGTTGAAAGTATCAGTTTTATCAAGCGGATCAACAGGTAATTCTACTTTAATAGAAACTGAGCAACATAAAATTTTGATGGATGCAGGTTTATCTGGAAAAAAGACCAAGGACTTACTAGCTCAAGTAGGTGTTGATATTAAAGATATTGATATGATTTTTATTAGTCATGATCATACAGATCATTCAGGTGGCTTAGGGGTCTTAATGCGGAGGTATCCACAAATCTCAGCTTATGCAAATTCAGGTACCTGGAATTATTTAATTGAAAGTAAGAAAATCGGTAACTTGCCTGTTGAACAGATCAATACTTTTGAATCTGGGGTAACGAAAACTTTTGGTGACTTAGATGTGACTAGTTTTGCTACTAGTCATGATGCAGCTGAACCCCAATATTATGTTTTTAGCAGTGGCGGTAAACGATTTGCTTGTTTAACGGATACCGGATATGTTTCAAGCACTGTTAAAGGTGAAATTAAGGATGCAGATGGCTATTTAATGGAGTTTAATTATGATGACATGATGCTTAGAAATGGACCATATTCTTGGTCTTTGAAGCATCGAATTATGTCTGATGTGGGACATCTTTCAAACGATCAGGCAGCTGATACGCTACTTGATGTTGTTTCTCCAAAAACTAAAAACATCTTTTTGGCTCATCGTAGTCAACATAATAATACTCAGTATTTAGCTCATGAGACTGCTCGTGATTTATTGGTTGCGGGGGATGCAAATCTGCCCGCAGATGTTAAAATTATTGATACCAATCCCCTAGAAGCCGGATCACTCACAGAAATATAATTTTTAGCAAATAATTTGACTTGAATTCATAAAAAATTCAAAATTTGTGATTAGGCTAGAGTGAATAGAAAAGGAGAATTTTTATGGCAGAAAATAATACTAAGAACTCTAATAAGCATAATGCTCTAATTAAAACTGGTATTGTAGGAGTGGTTGCAGGATTACTCGGTGGTGGAGTAGCTTATGCAGGTTTGTCTCAAATTAACGGACAAAATGCTCCACAAACAACTGTTGCGCCAACAGCTAAGGTTGAGAAGTCTAACAGTAAGAACAGCAGTCAGATGACTAATGCCTTTAATACGGTAAAGAATTCTGTTGTTTCTGTTGTAAACTTGAAGAGACAAAGTTCTTCTTCAACTAGTGATCCATTTGGTATTTTTGGGTCTGATAGTTCCAGCTCTTCAAAGAAGAATTCTAAATCAGATTTAGAAACTTACAGTGAAGGTTCTGGAGTTATTTACATGAAATCTAATGGTAAAGGCTACATTGTAACCAATAATCACGTGGTTTCTGGAAGTGATGAAATCCAAGTTATTTTAAGTGACGGTAAAAAGGTAACGGCTAAAAAAGTCGGAACTGATGCAGAAACAGACTTGGCTGTCTTAACGATTGATGGTAAATATGTTACTCAAACTGCCCAATTTGGCTCTTCTAAGAACTTAGAGCCAGGTCAACAAGTAATCGCTGTTGGTTCTCCACTTGGGAGCGAATATGCAACTAGTGTAACGCAAGGTATTATTTCTGCTAAGAATAGAACAGTCGATGTAACTAATTCATCTGGTCAAGTAACTAACCAGGCAACCGTTATTCAGACTGATGCAGCTATTAACCCTGGTAATTCAGGTGGTCCATTAGTTAATATGTCTGGTCAAGTAATTGGTATTAACTCAATGAAATTGTCCTCTTCTAGTGATGGGACTGCTGTTGAAGGAATGGGCTTTGCAATTCCTAGTGATGAAGTTGTTTCAATTATTAATCAATTGGTTAAGAATGGTAAAATTACGCGTCCTAAATTAGGCGTAAGAATTGTATCCGTTGATGAATTAACAGAATATGGCCGCAAGAAACTTGGTTTGCCTGATAGTGTTAAATCTGGTGTCTATGTCGCTAGTGTGACCAAGAATGGTAGTGCAGAGAAGGCTGGTATTAAGGCTCGTGATGTAATTACTAAGATTGATGGCAAAGATGTGGATAGCGTTGTTTCACTACATACAGCTCTTTATGCACATAAGATTGGCGATACAGTAACCCTTCAAGTGGTTAGAGATGGAAAATCACAAGATATCAAAGTTACCTTAAGTTAATTGAATATTATTAAATAGAGATAAAAAAGCTATGATTATACGATTTGTAAGCGGTAATCATAGCTTTTTCTTAATATTTAAAGTGTGAAACCTAATAAAGTTCGTATTTTGAAATTGTCAAGATCTTGGAATTATCAAATAGATTGTGGGAAAATGTGGAAAACTCTGTGGATTGTGCATAAGTTAGCGATAATAAAAATAAAAATGTGGAAAACTTGTGAATTGTGTGTAAATAAAGTCCTGATTTTATAGAAGTTGAACGGCTGTTCAAGCCTAGTCTGTAAGGGATAGAGCGAAAAGTTTGGAAAATTAATCAAATTTATAAAAATGTGGAATAAATTTTGTAAAAAAGTTATCCACTTTTTTATAAACCACAATTTGTTGAGAAGTAATTGAGTGAACCACTAAATATAGTTTTTAGTAATCCACAGCCAGGGGAAAACTCATGTGGACGCTATGTCAATTAGGGGATAAAATAAAAAGCTAGATGTGTGAAAGGGATAAATTAGCATGAATATAAAAATTGTCTGTGTAGGGAAATTAAAGGAAAAGTATTTTAAAGATGGAATTGCAGAATATGTAAAGAGAATGAGTCGTTTTGCAAAATTAAAAATAGTTCAAGTTCCAGATGAAAAAGCCCCCGAAAAACTAAGTCCTGCTGAAATGGAACAGGTCAAAGAAATCGAGGGAAAAAGAATTTTAGATAAGATAAAAGATAAAGAATATGTTTATGTAACTGCGATTAAGGGGAAAGAGCGAACTAGTGAGGCTTTTGCGAAAGAGTTATCTAATTTGACTACTTATGGGCATTCTGACATTACCTTTGTTATTGGCGGAAGTCTCGGTACAAGTGACGCAGTAAATAAGCGAGCAGATGATTTAATCAGTTTTGGTAAATTTACAATGCCTCATCAATTAATGCGCTTGGTTTTAATTGAACAAATTTACCGTGCATTTATGATTAATAGCGGCAGTCCATACCATAAATAATCATTTGAGAAGAAACAAGATTGGTTGAAGTAGTACTATGATGCTACTAAAAATAAGCCAATCTTTTTTTGTTAAGGCAATCGGAACAATTACACTTCTTTCTTTGTCTTCACGATAGCCATGTGAAATCATTCCATCAGCTAAACTATTAGACCAAGAAATTGCGGCTAAAATTGCTTTAAAATATAAGGCCGGTGAGTAGAAAGATAAGTGGTAGTGTCTCATATCCCCAACTAGTCGGATTCGATTCACTTCGGCATGAATTTTGGGAATAACATTAAAGGCAGCTAGAGTTCCATAAGCAAACTTACTGGGTAATTTAAAATTTTGTTCTAGTGAACGAGCGAGAGCAAGAAAAGAAGTCGTTTCAGTGAAAGCAGCTCCTAAAAATACATAGGCGTAAATTCTCGTAAATAAGACACAAGCTTGATAAAGGCTACGGCTAGGAGTGAAGTAGTAAATTGTAATAAAAACTACGGAAGCCGCGAATAAAGGAATGATAAATAATAAAAACAGCTTCTTAAGATTAATGTGCTTAAACAGAAGATAGATAAGGCAAGCTCCGATAATAAGGAGGTTTGCTCCTAAATTAGGCACAAGTGATATTTCCAGAGAAATAATTAAGATTAAAAATAATTTTAGTCCGGGATTCATTTTATTTACCTCTATTTAGCGTAGAAAAGTTGTTGGCCTTTTAAAACAAGATGATAATCACATAGATTTTGAATCTGATCGAGCTGGTGACTAATTACGATTAAGCTATGCTTTTCATCTAAGAAGTAGTTCTTTAGTAAAAAAATGACTTCTGAGACGCTTTTTTGATCTAAACCACTAAATGGTTCATCTAGTAATAAAACGTCTGGATAGGCCATTAACATGACGATAATTTGAAGCTTTCTTTTTTGACCACCAGAGAGAGAATAAACGACTTGTTCATCCATATTTTCTAAATTAAGTTTAGCTAGGATATGTTGAAGCTTAGACTTATTTAGAGAAGGATTTTGATTGTATTTTAAGCTAAAATCTAATTCTTCTTTTACCGTAACATTTAAGAATTGATCGTCTGGATTTTGAAAAATTTGGCCTACTTTTGACAAATAAGAGCGGCGACGCAATTTTTTAACCTCTTTATTGTTAAAGAGTAGTTTTCCCTGATAAGTAATAACCTTGCTTAAGGCCTTAAATAAAGAAGTTTTACCACTACCATTTTCTCCAGTTAGAAGAGTTGCTTTCCCGGAATAGATTTTTAAGTTAGTTGAGGAAAGTAATTCTTTTTCTGGAAATGATAGTGAAAAAGAACTAAAAGAATATACTGATTCTTGATTTGGATGAGGAAGAGAAAAATTGGTTACTATTTCTTCTTGAGAAGGTAGAGGAGTAGTTTTAATTCTTTGATTCTCAATAGCAAAAACTTTGGGATCGATTTTTTCATAATTGGCAAAGTTATGATCACTAATCAAAATCGTTTTACCTTCTTGATGGAGTGAATCTAAGCAGTTAAGCAGAAAATTTCGATTATGAGAGTCGCAATTAGCAAATGGCTCATCTAATAAGAAGAGGTCACTTTGCATTGCAATTAAGACGGCTAAGGCTACACGCTGCTTTTCACCACCTGAGAGATGAAGGAAGGATCGGTCTAACAAATGTGAAATATTCGTTTTATTGCTAACTTCATCGATAATCTTTTGAGCAGTAACTCGATCAATTAGTTTATTTTCTAAAGCAAAAATTAACTCTTCTCTTGGAGTTGCCATCGTGAATTGACGATTAGGGTCTTGAAAGACCATCCCCCAATTAGTAAATGGCTGATTTAAAGAGCCAGTAGTAATTTTGCTGTTAGAAGTAGGCTCAAGGCCAGCAATTAGTTTTAAAAGCGTAGATTTTCCGCTGCCACTTGGACCCGTTAATAGGGCAAAATCGCCTTGGTTAACAGTAAAATCTAAATTCTTAAAAATTAATTTGTCTTGGTATTGAAAAGAGAGTTGGTTAATTTTGATTTGTTTGGATGACATGAGCTTTTTCTAGAAGATTTACGATTAATTTTACTAATACACAGGTAAATAGGAGCATAGAGATCCAGCGAACTACAAAGTAGAGAATCATATTAAAGGTTGAAAAATAGCTATAGCCGTTTTTTATGAAATCATACAAATAAGTGACAATGGTTGTAGTTGTAGCAGATAAGAAAAGAGTAAACCAATCATATCGACGGTAGCTAGTAAATGTAAAACCTAATTCACTACCTAGACCTTGAACAGCACCAGAAATTAAATTAACAGCTCCCCATTGTTCTCCGGCAATCAATTCAACGCAGGAACCTAAGAACTCTCCTAAGAAAGCAGAGCCAGGGATGCGAACAAGAAAGCCGGCTAATGGTCCTGCCATACACCAGATTCCCATCATAATATCATTTGCTAACATCCCATAGCCAATTGGAGTTAAGAGGGCGGTTAGAGCATTATAGAGGCCGTCACTAGCTAAATAAATAAAACCAAAAATAATAGCAATTAAGGCAATTAAGATAATATCTCTTACATGTAATTTTTTCATTTTTTCCTCCAAAAATAAAAAGCCACCCCAAAGAGGTGACTTAAATAAAGTCTAAAAATAGTCATTTTCCCTACGCTGATATTAATCAAACAGGTTCAATGGGTATATTCTCAGCCAGATCGGCACCCCAGATGTATTTACAGTCTAAGCTTACGCTTAATAAGACTAAAAGACAATTAAAAATAAGAAAAAGGGTATAATTAAAACAGAATAAAACCAAAGGG
>DBFNNF010000189.1:0-8519 GCA_048407585.1 Lactobacillus johnsonii
TTCTCTTTTTAAACTTTAATATGTAATTTTTCTAAGACCCTATCAACTTTTGGTCCAATAATCTTTTGAGCTAAACCAAATTTTACTGTTAAAAATGCATAGAGTAGTCCACCAATAACTACCGCAAGTGTAACAAGAATAAATGAGGTTGGTCTGCGTTCGGGTGAAATAATTCTTCCACCAAAATCAACTACTCCGGTAACTATCACAAACATCGCCATTGAAAAGATTGCAATTCCAATAAACCGTCTCGATGTACGATTACTATTATATTTATACCTAACCTTTAAGTGTTTTAAAGAAAGCCAGATAGTAATAATCAATCCAATATTCGTAGCCAAGAGTGGCCCATATACTTTAAAGAATTTAATCATTGGAAGTTGGACAGCAAATTTAATGATGATTCCCAAAACTAGGTATTTTATAGCTAGTCCATTCTCCGATAGTCCCTGTAAAATTGCCATTAAAACGGTAAATAGCCCTAAACTGATGGCAGTAAAAGAAGATAAATACAGGACATTTGAGCCTAGTTGATCATAACCATAAAAAATTGTATAGATTGGCGTTGCAATAGCAGCCATACCCAATGAAGCTGGAATCATAACAAATAAGAATAATTCCAAGGTATTTTCAATTTGGCTAGAAATGCTGGCATAATCGCGTCGTGCATGGGCACCTGATAAAAGTGGAATAGCAGTCACTGACATTGCAGTTGCTAAAGACACAATAATCATAATTAATTTATTTGCATTTAATCCAAATAATGCATACCATGATTCAATTTGATCAGAACTCGCATGAACAAACATAGCAATCATTGGATGGAAAGTATATTGGTCAATTAATTGGAACAAGGTAATTCCAGAATCAATGATGATAAATGGAATAGATTGATTAATAATTTCCCAGAAAATTCCTGCAGTAGAAATTTTAATTGCATGATTTGATTGCTCCATTAATGCGTTGAGTTCATTTCGCCTACGATATAAAAACCATACTAAGAGCAAAATTCCAAATACCGCACCAATAGCTGCAGCTAAATTTGATTGAACGACTGCATGAACATAGGATCCATGTTGAACTTGCATAATAATATAAGCAGTCAATAGCATCCATATTACACGTGCCAATTGTTCAACAAATTGAGACATAGCTGGAGGCATCATATCTGCGTAACCTTGGAAATACCCACGCATAATACTCAAAATTGGAATAATTAAAACTGCATAAGAAAGACTTCTCATCACGGCAACTTGACGCGGATCACTTTTAGCCCCATGCAAAAGTGCACCAATGATATCATCAGTAGCTAAAATTGGAGCACCAAAGTACATAATTGCTGCACAAATCACACCAAACATGGCCATCAAAATTAAGCCGCGTCTAAACAGTTTTCGCCCAATATCATATTCATTTAAAGCATTATATTTCGCTACCTGCTTGGCAACCGCTCCGGGAATACCTGCGGTAGAAATAATAATAAATAAACTATAAATGTTATAGCTTTTCGCTGTTAAAGCATTGGCAATATTTCCATGACTCCCCATCCAGGCATACCATGGAATAATATACAATGCTCCTAAAATTCGTGACACAATAGAGCCAAAAGTCATCCATGCGGAACCTTTGACCATTGTCTCTTTAGTATTTTTAGTATTGTTTTCCATAAAGATAAATTTTCCCTATATCCAGTTAAGCGTCTGAATTATATATTACTCATTAATGTAAATTGTATTTACAAATATTAATTATTTAGGAAAAACTTAAATTACTTAGCAACAATATTAACAATTTTGTTTGGAATAACGATGACTTTCTTGACATCTTTTCCTTCTAAGAATTTTTGAACATGATCAAGAGCAAGAGCTTCTTTTTCTAAGGTATCTTTATCACTATCCTTAGCAGCCTTAAATTTACCGCGAAGCTTACCATTAACTTGAACCATAATTTCAACTGTTGATTCAACTAATTTGGCAGGATCATATTCTGGCCATTTAGCATATGCAATAGATTCATCATGACCAAATACTGACCAGATTTCTTCCATCATGTGAGGTGCAACTGGAGCAAGAAGTTGTACAAATCCTTCTGCATATTCACGTGGAATAGTCTTAGCTTTTTGAGCCGCATTCATAAAGACCATCATTTGACTGATTGCAGTATTAAAGTGTAAAGCTTCAAAGTCTTCTGTAACCTTTTTGACAGTCTCGGCATATACCTTATCAAGTTCACCATCATTTTCGTCAACAATTTTTTCTTGAGGGATTGCCTTTAGGTCAAGATCGTTAACAAATAAGCGCCATACACGATCTAAGAATTTCTTAGTAGATGCAGGACCATTATCATCCCAATCAATTGAAGCATCTAATGGGCCCATGAACATTTCGTACATTCTAAGTGAATCTGCACCATATTCATCGATTACTTCATCAGGGTTAACAACATTTCCTTTAGACTTAGACATCTTTTCATGATTCTTTAAAATCAAACCTTGATTATAAAGCTTTTGGAATGGCTCTTTAGTTGGTACAACACCCAAGTCATAAAGAACCTTGTGCCAAAATCTAGCATAGAGTAAGTGACGAACAGCGTGTTCTGCCCCACCAATGTAAAGATCTACTGGGAGCCACTTCTTAAGTAAGTCATAGTCAGCCAATTCTTTATCGTTATGTGGATCAATATAGCGCAAGTAGTACCAACTTGAACCTGCCCAGTTAGGCATAGTATTAGTTTCACGCTTACCTTTTCGACCATTTTCATCAACAACATTTACCCAATCAGTCAAATTGGCAAGTGGACTTTCTGGAGTACCTGATGGCTTAATGTCAGTTGCATGTGGCAAGCGCAATGGTAATTCATCTTCTGGAACTAGTGAAGTAGTACCATCTTCCCAGTGAATTACAGGAATTGGTTCACCCCAGTAGCGTTGACGACTAAAGTCCCAGTCACGAAGCTTATAGTTAACTTTCCTTTCACCGACATTGTGATCTTCAAGCCATTCGATCATTCTCTTCTTAGCTTCTTCATTGTTTAAGCCATCTAAGAATTCAGAATTGATGTGTTTACCATCTCCACCAAAGGCTTCTTTTTCTAAATCTCCACCTTCAATAACTCGATTGATTGGTAAGCCAAATTTAGTTGCAAAAGCATAGTCACGATCATCATGAGCTGGTACGGCCATTACTGCACCAGTACCATAACTTGCTAAAACATAGTCAGAAATCCAAATCGGAACTTCTTTTCCATTTACTGGGTTAACTGCATAAGCACCAGTAAAGACACCAGTCTTATCTTTATTTAGATCAGTTCTTTCCAGATCAGACTTTGATTCAATTTTCTTAATGTAAGCATCCACAGCTTCTTTTTGTTCAGGAGTTGTAATTTCTTGAACTAACTTACTTTCAGGAGCTAAAACAGTGTAACTAACTCCAAATAAAGTATCAGGACGTGTAGTAAAGACATCAAATGTTTTATCACTATCCTTAACCTTAAAAGTAACCTGAGCTCCTTCTGAGCGACCGATCCAGTTTCTTTGCATTTCTTTAACTGGCTCTGGCCAATCTAAATCATCTAAATCTTCGAGCAATCGATCAGCATAAGCTGTCATCTTAAGCATCCATTGACGCATATTGCGACGGTAAACTGGATAGCCACCACGTTCAGTCTTGCCATCAACAATTTCTTCATTTGCAACAACTGTACCTAAATCTGGAGACCAGTTAACAGGAACTTCAGCTTCATATGCCAAGCCCTTCTTATACATTTGCTCAAAAACCCATTGAGTCCACTTATAGTAATTTGGATCAGAAGTAGTAACTTCGCGGTCCCAATCATACGAAAAACCAAGCTTATTCAGCTGCTTTTTAAAGTTAGCAATATTTTCTTTAGTAACTTTTTCTGGGTCTTCACCAGTCTTTAAGGCATATTGTTCAGTTGGAAGACCAAATGCATCCCAGCCCATTGGATGAAGAACGTTATAGCCTTGGGCTCTCTTCATTCTTGAAACAATATCAGTTGCAGTATATCCTTCTGGGTGTCCTACATGAAGACCTTTACCAGATGGAAATGGGAACATATCTAAAGCATAATAATTCTTTTTCTTAGGATCAGTGCCTGTCTTAAAAGTATTATGCTCAGCCCAGTATTTTTGCCACTTTTTTTCTACAGTTTTGTGATTATACAAAAATATCTCTCCTTAAAACTAAAAAACGCCCTATGATTAAAATCATAGGACGAAGTTAATTTCGCGTTACCACCTAAGTTCCACACATACAATGTGTGACACTCGTGCCCCTTAACGCGGAAGGCAAACGATAGACTTGTCGTTAGGGCAAGTTCACAGCATCATTGTTAAGCTTTACACCAACCAGCTCATCTCTAATAACAACTCTGACTTGTTACTACTCCCTAGTCTTTATTTTTTGATGGATAATGATTATAATTTACCACATCTACTAGAAATTACAAGGGGAGAAATTTTTTTGAAAAAGAAATATAACAATTTAACTATCCACGATACCCTTATTCCTGGATTTATTTTTTTAATTCTTTATGTAATTTGGGCACTCTTGGTCATTTATAAAAATCCTTTTATACATTCTTTTGACCAAACTATTATTCATCTAGTTTCTAACAACAATCCTACTAATGTAGCGATTGCCACTAAATTAACAGTGATTGGTAATACTAGTACTTTAACCATTGCTACGATAATTTTATTTATTGGCTTGATGATTGCCAAAAGATTCGCCTATGCTTTCTTCTCAGCCGGCTTAATGATCTGTGCCAATGGTTATAACTGGATTACAAAACATGCCGTTGAACGTCATCGCCCCTTAGTTCACCATTTAGTTTTTGCTGATGGCTATAGCTTTCCATCAGGCCACTCGGTTGGGAGTGCAACCTTTTTTGGTATTCTAATAGTCTTAACTATCCTTTTAGTAAAAAACAAATTCTGGCGTACTATTTTAATTATTATTTGGAGTATTTTCCCACTTTTTATTGGTTATACTAGGATCTTCTGTCATGTCCACTATCCTTCAGATGTCCTGGGTGGCTGGCTAGAAGGTACAACATTCGTTTTACTTGGCTTTTCCGTTTTATACCACCTCTACTTACAAAAGAATAAATAAAAAAATGCTAACTGAGTTAAAACCATACTCAGTTAGCATTTTTTATTCAACAATTTTCTTCTGTTTATAAAGTTGATTAAGAACTAACGATAAAATTATCACAATTAAAGAAACTACATATACTGACTTTAAACCACTTAATAAAACTTCTCTTAAAGCCGGTATTAAATTAGGTGCTAAATGTTTAGCTTTATCAGCAGAAACAATATCATTCATCATTCTTTGGGTTAGTTGCGGATGATGTGCTAACTGCTTAGCTATAACCATGTTAAATGTAATTCCATATATAGAGACCATCATAGTCTGCCCTAAATATTTCATCAATGTATTAAAACTAGTTGCAACTCCAATTTTATCGCGTCCTACTAAAACTTGAGAACGAACTTGCGAAGCAGTTGTAATAGCTCCAAAAGCTGTCCCATTAAATGCTGCAATCAGACAAAAGACCCAAAACGAAGTGTAGATTGGAACAAATATTAAGGCTAAATCTGCCACAACAAGGATAATTAACATATAATCATATGTTTTCTTTATTCCCCATCGTCCAAGCATTCCGCCGATTAAAAATGATCCTACAATCCACATTAACGAACTTGGTGTCACCGCAAATCCAGCTACAGAAGCGCTTGTCCCATTTATTCCTTGCATCCAAGTTGGGATATAGAATTCAAAGCCAATGACTACCCCTGAAACAAGCAAAGTAATCAAATTAATCATTGTAAATTCTTTGCTCGTTAGCATATCTAGTGGCATAATTGGATCTTTTGCTTTCTTCTCCATTCTAAAGAAAAGAATAGCTGAAGCAACAATAATAATTAGTAATCCTAATAAGATTAAATTAAAGCCATTTTCTAGTTCTTGCA
This sequence comes from Lactobacillus johnsonii, assembly GCA_048407585.1. Classification (GTDB taxonomy): domain Bacteria; phylum Bacillota; class Bacilli; order Lactobacillales; family Lactobacillaceae; genus Lactobacillus; species Lactobacillus johnsonii_C. Next base: position 5,996 of record DBFNNF010000189.1, read on the forward strand.
AGAAGACCATTAAGGCTAATAAAAAGATGACTAAACAAGTTGTTCCCTTTAAATCTAAAGTGGAATTACTGCTTGTCTTTGTTTCTTTCAAAAAGAAGACTACAAGTAAAAAGGCTAAAATTCCTAATGGAACATTAATATAAAAAATCCAGTGCCATGACAAATGTTGAACAATAAATCCACCTAACAATGGTGCAATGACCGAAGCTACTCCCCAAAAACCAGAGTTTAAGCCAAGCATCTTTGCTCTCTTTTCAAGCGTATATAAGTCCGCAATGATAGTAACAGCTACTGGCTGTACTGCTCCTGATCCGAGCCCCTGAATTACGCGAAAGAGGATTAGTTCCACCATATTCTGTGCAATTCCACAAAGTGCCGATCCAATCACAAAAACAGCAATTCCGAATAGAAATACCGGTTTTCTTCCAAGGCTATCAGCTAGTTTTCCATAAATTGGGGTTGAGACAGCGGTCATTAATAAGAAAAGGGAAACAACCCAATTCATGATTTCTAATCCATTTAAATCAGAAACAATTGTGGGCATCGCGGTCGATACAATAGTTCCCTCAATTGCTGTCATAAACGTCGTCAAAAAGATAGCAATTGTTACAATTTTAGTATTACTTTTATTCTGCATGCTCGCTCACATACGTTTTTAGCGCTTCTACCTTATCTGTATGCTCCCAAGGTAAATCCACGTCTGTTCGTCCAAAATGGCCATAAGCGGCAGTTTGGCGATAAATAGGGCGCTTTAAGTTCAGCATTTCGATAATACCAGCTGGTCTTAAATCAAAGACATTTCTAACCGCCTCTACCAATAGATCTTCACTTACTTTACTTGTTCCATGCGTATCAACCATGATTGAAACTGGATGGGCAACTCCAATTGCATAAGCAAGTTGAATTTCACATTGATAAGCTAAGCCAGCTGCCACAATATTCTTAGCTACATATCGAGCCGCATAACTTGCGCTTCTATCGACCTTAGTTAAATCTTTACCTGAGAAAGCACCGCCACCATGACGAGCGTATCCACCATATGTATCAACAATAATCTTACGTCCAGTTAAGCCCGAATCTCCTTTAGGCCCACCAATAACAAAGCGACCAGAAGGATTAATCAAAAACTTAGTGTCCTTGTCAAGGTATTGAGATGGAATGACCTTCTTAATTACCATATCGATCATTGCTTCACGAATTTCATCGTTAGTTACTGTTGCATCAGTTTGAGTAGAAATAACCACTGTATCTACACGTTTTGGTTTATTTTCATCATCGTATTCTACAGTTACTTGTGCTTTTGCATCAGGTCTTAGCCAATCAAGACGTCCCTCTTTGCGAAGACTAGCAACCCGTCTCATCAATGAATGAGCTAAAGAAATAGGTAGTGGCATTAATTCAGGAGTTTCCTTAATGGCAAAACCAAACATTAACCCTTGGTCACCTGCACCTATTTTATCTAAATCATCTTTGTCCTGATGGTTTTCACGTGTTTCAAGTGATTCATTAACACCACCAGCGATATCACTAGATTGTTCATCAATATCGACTAAGATAGCACAATTATTACCATCAAAACCAAGTTCAGGACGATTGTATCCAATCTCTAAGATAGTTTTTCTAACTACAGATTGAATATCCACATACGCAGAGGTTGAAATTTCACCTACAACTAAAACAAGACCAGTAGTAACAGTAGTCTCACAAGCTACACGACCATCTGGATCCTTAGCTAAAATTGCATCTAAAATTGCATCAGAGATTTGATCTGCAACTTTATCTGGATGTCCTTCTGAAACTGATTCCGAAGTAAATAAACGTTTTTCTTTTTTCATAGAGTCCCCCATCTTTCGGTTACAAGGCATCTTCGTTAAAAAACGAATCCTTTCGGGACCTTAACCGAATAACAATATATACAATAAAAATTCGTTCATTTGTCTTTAAACACAAAAAAAGGACTACCATATTTGGTAGTCCCGTGAACGATGGAGGATACAGGGCTCGAACCTGTGACCTCCTGCTTGTAAGGCAGATGCTCTCCCAGCTGAGCTAATCCTCCAACAACCATATTTAATATGGCAATGACCCGTACGAGATTTGAACTCATGTTACCGCCGTGAAAGGGCGGTGTCTTAACCGCTTGACCAACGGGCCAGATCTCACAATTGAGCACATATATTACTATACCAGATCTTTTTCAAAAAGCAAGTACTTTTTTCAAAAAATTTACTCAATAAATGAAATACATATTATGGCGAAAAATATTCTCCAACGGAGTGTGAGAGATTCGAACTCTCGATACAGGTAAAGCCCGTATACATGATTTCCAATCATGCTCCTTCAGCCACTCGGACAACACTCCATTATTTTATTATTGCCATAAACTCCGGCTGTCAGACTCGAACTGACGACAACCTGATTAACAGTCAGGTGCTCTACCAACTGAGCTAAGCCGGAATATTAAAAAAGAGCACGGCGACTGCCTACCCTCGCAGGCAGTTTCCCACCAACTACTCTCGGCGTT
>DBFNNF010000190.1:0-3555 GCA_048407585.1 Lactobacillus johnsonii
TTTTATTCTTCAAATCTTCTTGAACTTCAGCTTCAACGCTTTCCACCTTTTCAGGACGCATTGTTGGGAAGAGTAAGACATCACGAATAGCAGGAGCATCAGTTAAAAGCATTACCAAACGATCAATACCAATACCCAAACCACCTGTAGGAGGCATACCAAATTCCATAGCACGAAGGTAATCTTCATCAATCATATCAGCTTCATCATTACCGGCTTCTCTTTCAGCCATTTGGTCTTCGAAACGATGACGTTGATCATCTGGATCATTTAATTCTGAGAATGCATTACCATATTCTGCACCCATAATGAAGATTTCAAAACGATCCGTAAATCTTGGATCATCAGCATTCTTCTTAGCAAGTGGTGATACTTCTACTGGGTGTCCATAAACAAAAGTAGGTTGAACAATTGATCCTTCACCAAATTCTTCAAAGAAGGCATTGATAATGTGGCCAACCTTCCAGTAGCTTTCATAGTGAACGTTGTGTTCATCAGCAACTTTTCTTGCTTCTTCAATAGTCATTGGCTTCCAGAAGTCGACACCAGTCTTTTCCTTGATTAAATCAACCATGTGAACACGGCGGAATGGCTTACCTAAGTCAATATCAGTTCCTTGGTAAGTAATTTTACCATCTGGTGAAACAACTTTAGCAGCTGCTCTAATAATTCCTTCAGCTTCATCCATTACATCATGGAAGTCCCAGTAAGCTGCATAAGTTTCAAGTTCAGTAAATTCTGGGTTGTGCTTAGTATCAAGACCTTCATTTCTAAATACACGGCCGATTTCATAAACACGTTCCATACCACCAACAATTAAACGCTTCAATGGAAGTTCCAAAGCAATTCTCATGTAAAGATCAATATCCAAAGCATTGTGGTGAGTAATAAATGGACGAGCTTCAGCACCACCAGGAATATTGTGGAGAACTGGAGTTTCAACTTCTAAGAAATCTCTATTATTCAAATAATCACGAATAGCTTGAATAATTTGAGTACGGTGAACAAAACGCATGTAACTATCATGATTTGTAATTAAGTCAAGGTAGCGCTGACGATAAATTTGTTCAACATCCTTTAAACCATCCCATTTATTAGGTAATGGACGAAGAGCCTTAGACAAGAAAGTAATGTGAGTAGCACGAATAGTCAACTCACCAGTATCGGTCTTCATTACTTCACCATCAATACCTAAAAAGTCACCAATATCAGACTTCTTAAAAATCTTGTAGTTATCTTCACCAACAATATCTTTACGTACGTAAATTTGAATCTTACCAGTACGGTCATAAAGATCTGCAAATCCAACTTTACCCTTACCACGTTTTGCAAGCATACGACCTGCAATCTTGGTCATAGGCATATCAGCATTTAATTCATCTTTATCTTCATTACTATACTTTTCATTCAAAGTACGAGCTAAGTCTTGACGATCAAATTTTCGTACGCCAAAAGGTTCAATACCGTTTTCACGCATTTCGTCCATTTTTTCACGACGAGCGATTAGTTGGTCGTTCATTTCATTCTTTGCCACTCTAAAAACTCCTTTTATTGGTTAATTTGCTTTTGTCTCGCTTCATATTTTTCCACAAAATCATCTAACAAGTCAAAAACTTCTTTTTTCGTCCAAACATCATTTATTTTAGCACGGGTTCGAGCTGAACGGGGAATTCCTTTTAAATAATAAGCTGCTTGTCTTCTAAATTCAGGAACAGCAATTTTTTCTCCCTTTAGATCAATCAATCCATTTAATTGATCTTTAGCAGTTTCTACTTTTTCTTCAACAGTTTGCGGACGTAATTTCTCACCCGTATCCAAATAGTGGACCATATCTTTAATAATCCATGGATTCCCTAAAGCCGCTCTACCAACCATCACTGCATCTGCTCCAACATCTTCTAGCATTGCTTTTGCCTTTTCAGGAGTAGTGACATCCCCATTACCAACAAAAGGAATAGTCAAAGCATCTGCTACATCCTTCAAAGTTTCCCAGTCAGCTTCGCCCATGTACATTTGCTTTCTAGTCCGGCCATGCATCGCAACAGCACTAGCGCCTGCTTCTTGAGCAGCTAAAGCATTTTCAACAGCAAAAATATGTTTTTGATCCCAGCCTGTTCTCATTTTAACAGTAACTGGTTTACTTACATTACGAACAACTGCGTGGACCATTTGATAGATCTTATTTGGATCTAATAGCCAACGAGCCCCGGCATCAGTTTTTGTTACCTTTGGTACAGGACAGCCCATATTAATATTGATAATATCAGCTGCTGTATGAGTATCAACATAATGAGCAGCTTCAACTAAAGTTTCTTCACTACCACCAAAAATTTGAATACTCATTGGATGTTCACGAGGATCAACCGTTAACATTTCCAAGGTCTTTTTATTGCGATAAATAATTCCATGATCTGAAATCATTTCACACACTACTAGTCCTGCGCCAAATTCTTTACATACTACTCGGAAAGCAGCATTTGAAATTCCAGCCATCGGTGCAACTACTACACGATTAGGAATTTCAACATCCCTAATTTTCCAACTATCGTTTTTCACACTTGCTCACCCTTTCAAATACCCTAATATCATAGCAAAACTATTCATTACACACCACTTTAATTTGCCTTCTTAAGGACATCTTTTAACTCATCTTCAGTAAAATGATATTTTTCTTTACAAAAGCGGCAAACTAACTCTGCACCATGATCTTTCTCAATCATTTCTTTTAATTGTGCTGGTTTTAAGGTAGCCAAAATTTGACTATATTTTTCTTTCGAACAATCACAAGCGAAAGAAACATCTTCTTTAGCTAAAATTTTACAATCAGTGCCTAAGATTCTCTCTGCCAAATTTTCAGGTGTCATTCCATCTAAAAATAAAGTAGAAAGATTAGGAAGAGCCTTGATTCTCTTTTCAACTTCAGCCAATTGCTCATCAGTAGCTCCAGGTAATGCCTGCAAAATAAATCCGCCAGCAGCCCCAATCTCATTATTAGGCTCAACAAATACTGATAAACCAACAGCTGAAGGAATTTGCTCTGATTTGGCTAGATAATATGTAAAATCTTCTGCAATCTCCCCACTAACAATTGGAACTTGACCTGTATATGGTTCCTTTAGGCCTTGATCCTTGGTTACCTCAAGCCAACCCTTTCCAACGGCTTTTGCCACATCGATATGTCCATCTTTTTTAGGTGGAAGGGCTATATGAGGATTTTGGATATATCCTTTAATTGTTAGATCAGCTTTTGCTGTTACAATAGTTGCTCCCACTGGACCATTTCCAAGTAACCTAACAGTTAATTCATCTTTATCTTTCAATAAAGCTGCTGACAAAAGTAATCCTCCAATAAGTGTTCTTCCAAGCACAGCTGAAGATGCACTCCAAGTATCATGTCTTTTTTGTGCTTCACTTACTAAATCTTTAGCATCAACCGTAATTAATCGTAAATTTTTAGTTTTATCAATTGCTTTTACTAAATAATCTTTCATTTTTTCTTTCTCCTAAAAAATAAAGCCTATAAATTATAGACTTTATTCTTTGACTAATATTTTT
>DBFNNF010000191.1:0-3945 GCA_048407585.1 Lactobacillus johnsonii
ATATTTAAATTTTAAATACCGTGACTAGACGTAACTCTTTATTTTAAGCTAAAATATAATTAAGCTTTTTTTAATTAAGGAGGATCTTATGAGCAAAGAAATCACAAACGATCTTATTAATAATTTCGAAAATGACTTTAACTCAAGTAAAGCTAACAAAATTGCGGCTCGTGCTGCTCAAGAAAATGGTATTTTTAAAGCTAGTCAAAATCTACAAACTAAGATTGACTTAGACCCAACTTTTTCAATTGAAATTGATACTGGCAAAGTTGCTAACCAAAAACAATCTGGTCGCTGCTGGATGTTCAGTGCTTTAAACACTATGCGTCATTCAATTCAAAAGAACTTCAAAATTAAGGACTTTGAATTATCTCAAAATTACACTAACTTCTGGGACAAATTTGAAAAGTCAAACTGGTTCTTTGAAAATGTGATTGCTACTGCCGATAAAGACTTGGGCGATCGTAAAGTTGCTTTCTTATTTGCAACCCCACAACAAGACGGTGGTCAATGGGATATGCTTTGCGGAATAATTGAAAAATATGGTATTGTTCCAAAGAAAGTTTACCCAGAAACTGCTAATGCAACTAATTCAAGTGCTTTAAATGACACTCTAAATACCCTTCTTAGAAAAGATGGTCTTGAATTACGTAAGATGGTTCAAGATGGAAAGAGTGAAGAAGAAGTTCAAGAACGCAAAAACGAAATGCTTAAGGAAGTTTACCGTATTTTAGCTATTTCTCTTGGTGTTCCACCTAAAACTTTTGACTTTGAATACAAAGATGATGATGGTAACTACCATAGAGATGCAGCATTGAGTCCACAAGACTTCTTTAAAAAGTATGTTGGTTGGGACTTAAGTGAGTACATTTCCACAATTAATGCACCAACTAAAGACAAGCCTTTCCATAAGGTATTTTCTGTTGAATACTTAGGAAATGTGGAAGGTGGCCGTCAAGTACGTCACTTGAACTTACCAATTGATGAAATGAAAGATTTGATTATCACTCAACTTAAAAATGGTGAAGTTGTTTGGTTTGGATCAAATGTTGTTAAAGACTCCGAACGCCAAGCCGGCTTACTTGATACTGAATTATACAAGCGTGACGACTTATTTGACGTTGACTTTGATATGTCTAAAGCTGACATGCTTGATTCAGGCGAAAGTATGATGGACCACGCAATGGTTATTACCGGCGTTGATTTAGTAGACGGCAAGCCAACTAAGTGGAAGATTGAAAATTCTTGGGGTGAAAAGCCTGGATTTAAAGGTTACTTTGTAATGAGTGACAGCTGGTTCGATAAATTTGTTTACCAAGCAGTTATCAACAAGAAATACCTTAGTGATGACTTGAAGAAGACTTTTGAAGAAGGCAGTAAAGATCCAATTCAATTACTTCCTTGGGATCCAATGGGTGCTTTAGCTAATAATTATTAGAAATAAAAAATCATTCGGAATGCAACATAAAGCAAACTGAATGGTTTTTTATTTTATCTCTCTTTAGCATCTAAAAATATAAAATTAATTTCTTTCACTATAGCTTTCTCTCTTACTTTATAATAATAGCAGTTATTAAGTAAGAAAGGATCTCATACAATGCCTAACATATTAACAAAACGTGTTTCAATGATTGAATTATTTTATGATCTTGTGTTTGCTTATATGATCTCGCAAGCAACAAGTTTGATTCATCATTTACATCACGGAACTATTTCACTTATTTCATTTTTAATTTTTGCAGTTATTGTGATTGTCTTCATTAATTCTTGGATGGTTCAGTCCGTCTTTACTAACCGCTATGGATCATCGAGTTGGACAGATATTACTTTTTACTTTATTGATATGATGATTTTGCTATATATGTCCAATTCTTTTAATAATACTAGTTCAAAAGATTTAACTACTTTCTTCCTGGCTGCTAGTTTACTTTCTTTTACCCTCTTTCTTCAATATCTAATTATTTTCTTTAAATCATCTAATTCAAACGATAAGAATATTGCTAAAGCTTTTTGCGGTATTTTAATATTTAGAACTCTTACCTTATTAATCGGTGGCCTTTTTAACACAAGTCTAGGTCGCCTAGTCGCATTTTTAGGAATCATTATTAGCTGGATTTTACCAAGTTTTACTGGTAAATATACTAAGAAACATCCCATTATTTTTTCTCACTTGCTTGAACGTTTAACTCTCCTAATTATTATCACTTTTGGTGAAACAATTATTGGAATCGCCGATTACTTTAAACCAAGTGAATTTTCAATTAATTCAATTCTTGTTTTTATTACGGTTGCTAGCCTATTCTTTGCCTATATCACAGAATTTGATCACTTAATTGAAGAGAAAATGACAGGTCAAACTGGAAACTTACTAATCTATCTTCACTACTTTATTTTATTTGGATTAAGTTTGATTACTGTTTCGCTGAAGTTTATTAGTGAAAAGGAAGCTAATTCGGTATTTGCAATCTCTTGTCTTTATGGCGGTATGTTTCTCTTTTATATAGGTACTACAATCGCCGTTCACTACAATAAACCACAATATCACACAATCAGTAAGCTTAATCTTACGAGCTGGATTTTAAGTTTATTACTGGGCTATGCTATTTCTTTAAGCAATCCTTCCCTATTTGTAATTGTCTTATGTAGTGCAGTGATTGGAATATTCAACGCAGGAATGAAAGTTAGATTACTTTATCAAAATTAAATACAAAAAACTTGCTAGAATTTTTTCTCTAGCAAGTTTTTTTATCTACTAATCTAAAATATATCGCTTAATTAAATCAATAATCTGCTCATTTTGAGGCAAGTCAGAGTGTTGTGCTCTATTCCCAGAAACTGAAATAGTAGTGAAATGTTTAACTACGCCTTGATAAATATAACGGCCAGCTAAAACACTACCCGCTGGAACTAAACCATCAGAATTATATGTTTCCGTCCCAATAACAAAATATACGGTAAGATTGTGCGGTAATTTATTTCTATCTTTAATAAAGTCTGATAACATTTCACTCTTATATCTCGTAGACCCCTGATTAAAGTTATAGGGAGAACCAATGGTCATTAATTTTTTTATTCTAACTTGGCGACTATATTGAGAATAATAGTTTTCTAAAAAAGCTGTATAAATTAAGCCACCGTTTGAGTGACCTATTCCCTTAAAATTGTTAAATTTATATAGTTTAACTAATTCTCGGAAAGCAATATTAAAGCGTCTAGCTTGCTGCTGAATATTACTATAGCCGTCTTTATTATTTTCAAATCCAACAACAATGATCGGTTCTAGATCACCCCGTCTAATTTCACCAGTAAAATGTAATTTATCATCATTGGTTACTTTAACTTTTAAAAGGCTATGGGGATGCCGGTTATTGCGATTTAATTTGGCTACTAAACGATCAAATCTATTTTCTGTTGTAGAACTTCCGGGAATCATAATTACCGGAGAAAGTCTCGAATTATGCCTCTGTTCTAAATTATGCACATTATTGCGTGTCCAAGATAAGGAAGTAAATAAAAACAAGATAAAGAGGCCAATACCGATAATCCATCCCCAATATTTTTTGATGATCTTCACTACATTTCACCTGCCTTGCTCTTCAATTTATCAGCAATTTTAACAAATGGCAGATAAATAAAGACATCTAAGATAATTAAGCCGGTTCCCAAAAGTAGGGCTGCCCAGTTTCCTCCAGTTCCAATAAAAGCAATTAAAGGACCTGGCGTCCCAAGCGGCACCGGATAAACGGCAGCTGGGACCAAATTCATTATCATAAAAATTGCTGCAATCCCCATATTTACAAAGGGTGCTAAAACAAAGGGAATAAAGTAAATCGGATTATAAAGAATTGGAATTCCTAACATCATTGGGTAGTGATTATTAAAGATCGCTGGAAAAATTGACCACTTGCAAACAGTCCGGTAATCTTTTCTTTTTGAAAAAATAAA
>DBFNNF010000192.1:0-2552 GCA_048407585.1 Lactobacillus johnsonii
AATATTTTCAACAAATTTTGCAATTCGTTTTAAGGCTTCTTGTAATTGTTCTGTTGAAGAAGCGTAAGACATTCTAACATATCCTTGACCGCCCTTACCGAAATAGCGACCGGGAGTCACACCAACTTTTGCCTTAGTAGCTAGTTCATTCGCAAAAGCTTCATCATCGGTACCAAAAGTATCAGGAATCTTAGCAAAAATATAGAAGGCTCCTTGTGGCGTAGACATTTCAAAGCCTAATTTTTCTAGGCCAGTTTTCATAAATTTTAATCTGTCTTCGTAAATTTTGCGTGCTTCAAGAGGATCGGCTTGGCCTTTGTTTAGGGCCTCAATTGCAGCAGCTTGAACATTATCAGTTACAGAGGTCACGAGAAATGCATTTACTTTTTGAATGGTTTTCATAATATCTGCAGGAGCCGCAATATATCCTAATCGCCAACCAGTCATTGCGTATGCTTTTGAAAGTCCTGAAATTAGGATGTTGCGCTCAGGAATATATTGAGATAAAGAATGATGAACATTATTATCGTAAACCAATTCACCATATATTTCGTCAGTAACTGAGAAGAGATGGTACTTGGTGATAACCTCTGCAAGTGCCTTTAAAGTGGCTGCTGGATAAACACGACCTGTTGGATTAGATGGATCAGTTAAAATGATTGCTTTAGCGCCTTTTCCTTCATTTTGTAGAACTGTTTCAAGATGTTCAGGAGTAAGGATAAAATCATCTTTTGAAGTATCAATTTGGACAGGGATAGCTCCAGTTAATTTAATTAGTTGAAAGTAGAGTGCCCATACGGGAGTAGGAACTAAAATCTTATCACCTGGATTTAAAATTGACATGAATACGTCATTTAAAGCACCAGTAGCTCCAACTGTAACGCAAATTTCAGTCTTTGGATCATATTTAACGTCCAGGCTGCGATCAAGGTAGTTGCTGATAGCCTCTAATAACTCAGGTTTACCTGCTTGTGGTGCATAATGTGAGTCATTTGCTTTAATATCCGCAATAGCCGCATCTTTAACATGATCAGGTGTATTTAAGTCAGGTTCTCCAATCGTTAATTTAATAATTCCTGGAATTTGAGAAGCTTTTTCATCAAAAGCTCTAATTTTTGAAGGTCCTAAAGAATTTAATCGTGTATTTTTTGTAAGTGATAAATCATTTGCTAATTTTGGCATAAAAAATCCCCCTCTAATATTATAGATTATTGTATAGAAACAAAAATCATGAGACAACATTTTTATGTTAAAATTTGATATCTTTAATTTTAGAGGGTGAAAAAAATGTTTGATAAAAAAGAAGCTCTTAAAAAATTAAATTCTGAGCAATATGAAGTTACACAACATGCAGCAACTGAAATGCCTTTTAGTGGAAAATATAACGATTTTAATCAAAAAGGAATTTATGTCGATGTAGTTTCCGGTGAACCACTTTTTTCAAGTCAAGATAAATATGATGCGGGATGTGGGTGGCCGAGTTTTACTAAGCCAATAAAGAAATTAAGTTATAAGCGGGATCAATCTCATGGAATGGAGCGAACAGAAGTTAAAAGTCCTATTGCTGATTCTCACTTAGGTCATGTTTTTACTGATGGACCAGTTGATCAGGGAGGATTACGCTATTGTATTAATTCCGCTTCCTTAAAATTTATCCCATATGATAAGCTAGAAGAGGAAGGCTATAATCAATATAAAAAAATATTTGAGGAATAGGATCATGAATTTAATACAAGTTTTTGATAATTTGAAGGTTCCAGAAGAAAATATTCCTGAATTATTAGAGTTTGCTGGTCAACATGAAGACTTTTTGACAAAGATAGTTAAAGCCTCTGGTAATCAGGTTGAATACAGTGTAAGTGCGACTCAGGCTACCAATAGTAAGCTTCAAGATAAGCAGATTGCCTTTTTAGGAAGTTCTGTTACTTATGGTGCAGGTGCCTTAAGTGAATCATTTGTAGATTATTTAAGAAAAAAAGATGGGATTTATCCATTTAAAGAAGCTGTTTCAGGAACAACCTTAGCCGAAAACGGTGATGATTCTTATGTGGCACGCTTAGAGAAACTTCCAATTTTAGAAAATATAAGTGTGTTTGTTTTGCAGCTTTCAACTAATGATGCTAAAGCTGATATTCCTTTAGGTAAAATTAGTGAAAGTGACAAATATGATATTACAACTAGTATTGGAGCAATTGAATTCATTTTAGAATATGTTAAAAAGACTTGGAATTGTCCTGTTTTGATTTATTCTAATCCATCTTTTGATTCTGAAAAATATGGTGAATTAGTAGAGGCAACAAAAGAGTTACAAAAGAAATGGAAATTTAAGTTTCTTAATATGTGGGATGACAAGCGCTTTGATTGCAATGAAGAAGACCGTCAGCTCTATATGGTTGACGATATTCATCCCACTCGCGCTGGATATAAAATGAGCTGGCTTCCTGAATTTGAAAAAGCGCTCAATGATATTTATGAAAATTAGTTTTATTTAAATCCATCTTTTGATTTTATATAATCGAGAGCTGGATTTTCTTTTTATTCTTTTACAGATA
>DBFNNF010000193.1:0-2671 GCA_048407585.1 Lactobacillus johnsonii
ACTAAAAAACCTAGAACCGACAACCAGCCCTAGGTGTTAGATCAATCTTCAAAATAGCTATAAAGATCACTTACTTTTAAATTTCTTTTTTCTTCTTCACTAATATCTGCTTTAACTTTACCATCCTTCAACACTAAAAGACGATTTCCATATTTTAAAGCATCCTCCATATGATGTGTAATCATTAAGGCGGTTAATTTATTTTCTTTAATTTGCTTATCAGTTACTGCTAGTAGATTTTCACTAGTATGAGGATCTAAAGCTGCTGTATGCTCATCTAATAATAAAATATCGGGCTTTTCTATTGTAGCCATCAAGAAGCTCAAAGCTTGTCTTTGGCCTCCAGATAAGCCTTCTACAAACGTATTCAAACGATTCTCTAAACCATTATTCATAACTGCAGCTAGCTTTTTAAAACGAGGTAAGTTTTGCTTAAGTCTTCTAATCTTTAAAAATCTTCTCTTTCCCCGTTTTGTTGCTAGTAATAAATTTTCTGCCACAGTCATTCGCGGAGCAGTCCCCATCTTAGGATCTTGAAAAACTCGTCCAATAAACTGAGTCCGCTTTTCTTCACTCATTTTCGTAATATCTTGCCCATTATGTCGAAGAATACCACTATCAGGTTTTAAACTGCCCGCAATCGTATTAAAAAGTGTTGATTTACCGGCACCATTTGTTCCAATTATAGTAATAAAATCTCCAGATCTAATTTCTAAATTAATCCCTTTTAAGATTGGAACAATTTCACCATCAGCTGTTTTAACAGTTGTTTTGACATCTTTTAATTCTAGAATTGGCTTAGTCATGCTTTTTTACACCTCTTTCTACCGGCTTTTTCAAATGTAAAAACTTTTCTAACTGCGGAAGCATCATACATAGAGCTAAGACAATAGAAGAGATCAAGTTTAAATCGTTAGCTGAAAATCCAAGTTGCAGTACAGCGAGTAAAATCAAACGATAGATAATACTACCTAAAGTTACCGCTACTAAACGTTGATTTAAAGTCAATTCTCCAAAAGCTACTTCACCAATGATAATTGAAGCTAAAGCAATAACAATAGTTCCAATTCCCATATTAATATCGGCATAACCATTATTTTGCGCAATTAATGCTCCACATAGGGCAACTATTCCATTTGATAGCATTAATCCGATGATTACCATAAAATCTGTATAAATTCCTAATGATTTAGCCATATTAGGATTATCTCCAGTAGCAATAAAAGCTTGACCAAAATCTGTATTTAAAAAGAAAATTAAAATTCCAGTAATCACTACTACAATAACAATACCCAAGGCAACACTATTAAAGTATTGGGGTAATTTTTCTAGAAATTCATTATTGAGTAAAGTCTTCTTACCAATCAGTGAAATATTAGAACCGCCCATAATTCGTAAATTAATAGAATAAATTGCCGTCATTGTTAAAATACCAGCAAGTAGAATTGGAATTTTTCCTTTTGTATACAATAATCCTGTTACTAAACCTGCTGCCATTCCAGCTAAAAGGGCTAAGAAAGTAGCTAAGTATGGGGACATTCCGTGTGAAATATTAGCTACTGCAACAGCTGCACCCAATGGAAAGGTTCCTTCTACGGTCATATCAGCAAAATTCAAAATTCTAAATGTCAAATATAATCCTAAGCCAAGCAAAGCCCATAGCAAACCCTGGCCAATAGCAGATACGATCAAGTTCATCTATATACAACTCCTTTTTTCTGACATTCTTCTAAAAATCGTTGAGGTACTTGAAGATTTAATTCTCTGGCTTCTTTTAAATTAACAATTGGTTCTCCCTTTTTCACTCTCTCAACTGGTAAAGAACTAACTTTTTTACCCTTTAAAATTTCAATAGTCATCTTTCCAGTCATTTTTCCCAACTCATATTGATTAACACTATAAGTTGCAAGGCCACCTTGTTTTACCATAGTTGCTGCTGCAGGGAAAATTGGCTTTTTAGCAGCATTACCATTTTTAACTAATGTTTCCATCGCTCCAGCAATTGTGTTATCAGTTGGTACAATGACGGCATCTACTTGACTAAACATCTGCTCTGAAACTTGATTAAGATCGTTACTATTTGCAATTGAGAAAGATTTTAAAGGTATTTTTCTCTTTTTACATTCACGTTCAATCTCGTGAAAGCCACTAACTGCAGAAGAATCACTCGAAGTATAAATTACCCCTAAAGTTTTTAAATTAGGTAAAAATTCCCTAATTAAATCTAATTGTTGCTTAATTGGAGCAGCATCTGATACCCCAGTAATATTTTTTTCGGGATGTCTTTCATTTTTTACTAGCCCACTAGTTTTTGGACTTGTTACAGCCCCTAAAACTATTGGAATCTTACTGGTTGTATTCGCCAATGCTTGCGCAGCTGGAGTAGTAATTCCAACTAATACTCTTGATTGCTCATCAGTTAGTTTTGTTGCCATTGTACGTAAATTACTCTGATCATTATTTGCATTTTGATAGTCAATTTTGATATTTTTTCCATTTACGTAGCCCTCTTCTTTCAGCTCATCTCGAAAGCCGCGATATATCTCATCAAGAGCTGGGTGACGCATAAGAGTTAAGACACCAACTCGAGGAATTTTATTATTATCTTCTTTTTGTTTATTTTCTCCAAAAAAAGCTATGGTTAGAAAAGCTACTAAAATTACAATTAATC
>DBFNNF010000194.1:0-9043 GCA_048407585.1 Lactobacillus johnsonii
AATAATAGTTTAATACTGTTATTCGTTTGACATATAGACCAGCTTTAAGTTAACATTCTTATATAAGAATGCGTTTACATACTCGATGAGGTGAATAAGTTATGGAATGGACAAGAGAACAACGTTATCGCAAATATAAAGATTGGGATGCACAGACTTTATTAAATCTTCAAGCTCAAGCTGCAACGTCTCCCTATCAAATGCACTATCATATCCACCCACTTTCTGGATTAATCAATGATCCTAATGGATTTTCCTATTATAATGGTGAATACCATCTATTTTGTCAGTCTTATCCCTTTGGACCAGTTCATGGAGTTAAATCTTGGATTCACTATGCTTCACCAGACTTAGTGCATTGGCATTATCTTGGTTCAGCAATTGATCCAGACAGTGATTTAGATAATGCAGGTGCCTACTCAGGTTCAGCAATGGAACATAATGGAAAACTTCTATTAATGTATACAGGCAATCACCGCGATAAAGATTGGACTAGAATTCCTTACCAAGTAATTGCGGAAATGGATAAAGATAATCATATTACTAAACCTAAGGACGCAGCAATCCTTCCTCCCGATCATGTCAGTGAACACTTCCGTGATCCACAATTATTTGAACATGATGGAAAATATTATGTTTTACTTGGGGCCCAAGATGCTAAGACTAAGAAGGGGCACATTGATATTTATGAATCAACTGATCTCAAAAATTGGCATGAAAATGGCTACTTAGACTTAGGCAAAGACGAAATGGGCTATATGATTGAATGTCCTAACCTAGTTTTTGTTAATAATTATCCTGTTTTAATTTTCTGTCCTCAAGGATTAGATAAGTCAGTTGCTGACTACAAAAATATTTATCCAAATATGTACTGGATCGGAAAAGATATTAACTTAAGTGAAGCAAAATTCACCCCTCTTCAAGACCATCCAGCTAATTTAGATGATGGCTTTGATGTCTATGCCACTCAAGCATTTAACGCACCGGATGGAAATGCCTATGCTATTTCTTGGGTTGGTCTTCCAGACTGTACTTATCCAACTGATAAAGAGAACTGGGCTAATTGCTACAGTCAAGTTAAGCGATTAGAAATTAAAGATGGGGCGTTATATCAACATCCAGTAGACGCAATTAAGAAATTACGTCATAATGAGAAACAGCTCAATAATGAAAAGATAATTAGTCAAGCAGCCGGTAAGCAATATGAACTAAAACTTCACTTACTAGCTGGTCAAAGTGGAAAATTACACTTAGCTTCTAATGAAGATCTATCATCAAGTCTAGTACTTGATTTTAATACAGATAAAAACGCAAAATTAACAATTGATCGGGCTTCAAGTGGTCCAGCTGTTAATCCAGATTATGGAGCAACTAGAACAATTGATCTGAAAGATGATCAAGATCTAGATTTAGATATTTTCATCGATGGCTCATTATGCGAAATTTTCATCAATAATGGTCGTCATGTTGCAACTTTAAGATTCTTTGCACCAACTCCAAACCAAAAAATTGCTTTTGACAAAGATACTAAGTACACGGGACGACTATGGAGCATGAATTCTATATTATAGGAAGATAATAATGGTCAAATTAACCGATGTAGCTGCCAAAGCAGGCTGCTCTGTTACTACAGTTTCACGCGTAATTAATAATTACGGCTATATTAGTCAAAAAACACGTAAAAAAGTTCATGAAGCAATGAAAGAGTTGAATTATCAACCTAATTCAGTTGCTCGATCTCTGCAAGGCAAGAAAACCAAATTAATTGGTTTAATTTTCCCGGATGTTTCTAATCCTTTTTTTGGAGAATTAGTTTCTAAAATAGAAGATCAACTTTTTAAACACGGCTATAAAACAATTCTTTGTAACGCAGGCAATGACAAAGAAAAAGAGCGTACTTACCTGCAAATGTTAATGGCTAACCAAGTCGATGGCATTATCGCCGGTGCACATAACTTAGGAATTGAAGAGTATCAAAGAACTGGCTTACCAATTGTATCTTTTGATCGAAAACTATCGGATAATATTCCAATCGTTAGTGCCGATAACTTTAAAGGTGGTAGTTTAGCTACGCAAGAGCTTTATAATCATGGTGCACGTCACATTTACTTTGTAGGAAATCCCACTTTAGATGGACACCCTACTCAAAAACGGCTTCTGGGCTATAAAGAAACAATTAAGGAACTCAAGTTAACAGAACATATTCATCCAGTGATCTTTAACGAAACTCTCGCCTTAAAAGAGATGGCAATTAGAGACTTACTAGAAAATCATAAAGTAGATGGAATCGTCGCTTCTGATGACCTCACTGCTCTTCTTATTTTAAATATCAGTCATGATTTAGGTATTCATATTCCTAAAGATTTAAAAATTATTGGCTTTGATGGTAGTAAAGTTGTCCGTGATTTTGAACCACGTTTATCTACAATTGTTCAACCTATTCCCTCAATTGCACAATTACTTGTTAAACTTTTAGAAAAAAGAATCGATAATCCAACTGAAGAACTGGATAACTATACCTACTATTTACCGGTAGAATTACTTAAACGTGAATCTAGTGGAAACTAAAAAACATTAGGCACTTTTAGATGTGTCTAATGTTTTTTGTTACTCTAAATATAATTTTCTAAAATCTTTTAGATCTTGTTTTGAAAAACCAAGTTCTTTAGTAAAGTAATTTTCAAAACCGCCATACCCGCTATCAATTGTCTGAGTAATTCCTTCAATAGCGGTACCTTCTCCTTCAGTAACATTCATTCGATTAACCATTTTAATCATTTCAGAATCACTTGGGAGTTGTTTTTTAAGACCAAAAGTATACAGTTCATTTGTTAATAAATAGTCACGGGCAATTGTATGCTCATCAACACCAAGGCCCTTTAAAATTAATGCTGTGGTCATTCCTGTCCTATCTTTACCAGCGCTGCAGTGATACACTAACGCTTCATTTTCAGGCAATGTAAGTAGGGAGGCAAACACACGAGCAAAAGCTTTTTGACTAGCAGGACTTAAAATCACATTTTGATAAATTTCACCCAAATAACTATTAACTTTAGGAATATGGTGTAAAAAACGATACAGTTTATGACTATCATTAACAAAATTACCACTACTATCTTCTGCATAGACATGACAATCGAGAACTTCTACTCCATTCCATTTTCGATCAGGAGCCATTAATTGTTCATTACTTGTACGCAAATCACAATCTACTGTGACCTTCATTTTTTCTAACTTTTCTTCATCGCTTTTAGTTAGACTACTTAAGGAATCAGAACGATAAATTTTATTCCACTTAACATGCTTGCCTTCATCATTTTCATAGCCACCAATATCGCGAAAATTAACAGTACCATCAAAGGTAACTAAACGATTATGTTCCATACTTTTCATCCTTTATTATCCATATAATCTCTCAATTTATATTCTAGACTATTTTCTAAAGTAATTAAGTATTTGAGATTTAAGTTCAAGAAAAGTTCTTCCTTGCTGGCTTGCGTACAGAACACTTTCACTTTGTTAGTTTATTTTTTATAATTGATAGTAATAATTTGCTAAAAATAAATTTTAGGAGGGACGGCACAATATGTCAAAAGAACACATCGAAGCTTTAACAATTGCAGGTCACGATAGTGACGGAAGTGCTGGAATGCCAGCAGATTTACATGCTTTTTATGCACGTGGTGTTTATGGAATGGGGCTTTTAACTGCTGCTGTCGCAGGAAATTCTCAAGGTATTTTTGCACAACAATTAATGCCATTAGATTTTATTCAAAAGCAATTTGATGTTTTAAATGAAGACTTTAAAATAAAAGCTGTTAAAACAGGAATGCTAGCTAATAAAGAAATTATTGATGTAGTTGCTAAAAATTTAAAACATTATCAAATGCAAAATATTGTGCTTGATCCAGTAATCATCACTAAGCATGGAGCTACCCTTTTGGCAGATGATGCCTATCAAGCTTTTCTTGATGAATTGGTTCCCCTTGCAACAATTATTACACCAAACTTTTTTGAAGCTCAGAAATTGACTGGACTTGAACTAAAGAATGAAGATGAAATTAAACACGGCGCAAGAAAGCTACAAAAAATGGGTGTTAAGAATGTTTTAATTAAGGGTAGTCACCACAATAGCAATCAAACTGAAGTTAAGGACTACCTTTTATTAGCAGACGGTTCAGAAGAATGGTTAACTAAGCCATATTTCAAAACCGATCGAGTTAACGGAACTGGTGATACTTTATCAGCAGTAATTACAGCTGAATTAGCTAAAGGGACTGATCTCAAAACTGCTGTTAAAATTGCTAAGGATTTTACTTATGAAGCAATTTCACATCCAATAAATGTTGGCTCTAAATATGGCCCAATTAACCATCTAGCTGCTCAAGAAGAAATGAACTAATATTTTTTACTAACTAGGATTTAAGACAATTTTAAGTTATACTTTGAACATATAATTTAAATAAGGATGATAATTATGGCAGATAAAACAATAAAAATTGCATACTTATACGAAGATTTAATGAATACTTACGGAGATTCTGGCGACGTTAAAGTAATTCGCTACCTATTTGGCAAGCAAGGCTATCAAACTGAAGTTGATAACATTTCATTAGATGATAGTTTTGATGCTAATGACTACGACTTTTTATTCTTTGGTGGTGGTCAAGATTTTGAACAAACTGTTGTAGCTAAAGATCTGCCACGTCATAAAGAAACAATTGAAAACTATATCAAAGCTGGTAATCCAATGCTTTGCATCTGCGGCGGCTATCAATTGATGGGAGATTATTACAAAACCAATTCTGGTATTACCATCAAAGGATTAGGTATCTTACCTTTACATACAATTTTCAAGGCAGACAAGCGAATGATTGGTGATACTCGCTACATGACTGAATGGGGCGAAGTAAAAGCTTTTGAAAATCATTCAGGACAAACTTACTTTGACAATACTAATATGCTTCATCCCTTTGGTGAAATGATTGAGGGCTACGGCAATAATCCACAAGATAAAGTTGAAGGTTTACAATACAAAAACTTTATTGGATCATATTCACACGGACCGCTACTTCGAAACACAAATGTGGCAAACGCAATTGTTAAAATGATTTTAGAACGTCACAAGGAGCGTACTGCTAATGAAGTTGAATCCGTTTAGAAAAGAAAGCCTCAAGCGTTATCTGGGTACTGATAAGCACTTTGTCAAAACGCTCGGGGCTTTTGACTTATTAACCATTGGTATCGGAGCAGTTATTGGAACAGGAATTTTTATTTTACCAGGTACGGTTGCTGCTAAAGAAGCTGGCCCTGGTGTAACACTCTCATTTTTGATTGCTGCTTTAGTTTGTACGCTAGCAAGTATGTGTTATGCCGAACTCTCTTCTAGCATCCCTGTTGCAGGCTCGGCCTATTCTTACGGAAATATTCTTTACGGAGAAGTTATTGGCTGGATTTTAGGTTGGGCATTAATCCTAGAATATATGCTCTCAGTTGCGGCAGTATCTGCTGGATGGGCTTCTTATTTCAACTCCTTGCTACACAGCTTTGGATTACACATTCCTCATCATTTCGAGGGACCATTTGATCCATTAAATGGTACGTACCTAAATTTATGGGCAGTTGTTAGTGTTTTATTAATTGGAATCTTACTTTCTCGTGGAATGAAAGCATCCATGAAATTTAATAATGCTGCTGTTTTAATTAAGATAGCAATTATATTTATTTTTATTGGTGTCGGTTTATTTTTTATTAAGCCTAAAAACTATCAACCTTTCACGCCATATGGAACTACCGGCGTTTTACGCGGGGCTACAACAGTCTTTTTTGCATTTTTAGGTTTTGACGTTGTTTCATCTTCAGCAGCTGAAGTTAAAAATCCTAAAAAAAATATGCCTATTGGAATCATCGGTACTCTAATCGTGGCGGCCCTTCTTTATATGGGAGTCTCAGTAGTTTTAACTGGAATGGTAAATTATAAACAACTCGATGTAGCCAATCCGGTTGCCTACGCTCTAAAGGTCGTTAACCAAGGTTGGGTAGCAGATTTATTATCGATTGGTGCCATTGTCGGCATGAGTACAATGATGTTAACCATGATTTACTCAAGTTCACGTCTAATTTATTCTATTGGACGCGATGGACTCCTCCCCAGCTTTTTAGGAAAAATTGATAAGCATGGTCTTCCAGAAAATGCCCTCTGGATCGTAACTATTGTTATTGCCATTATGGGTGGTCTCTTTTCTCTTGAAGAACTTACTAGCTTAGTTTCAATTGGGACATTGCTTGCCTTCACTTTTGTTTCATTTGGAGTTATCTTATTACGCAGAAGAAAAGATATTCCTGAAGGTGACTTCAAGGTTCCATTCTATCCAGTAATTCCAATTCTTTCTGGACTTGCCTGCATTGGCATGATGTGTTTTTTATCTGTTAAAACTTATATTTTTGCTAGTGTTTGGTTCTTATTTGGACTATTTATTTACTGCGTCTATGGATATAAACACAGTAAAATCAGCAAAAGAAATGATTAATTACAAAAAAAGAGTAGTTACTCAAAAATCACGAGTAACTACTCTTTTTTATTATGACTTTTCGGTTCCCAATTAAGTGCTAATACTGCACAAATGATCATTATTGAACCAACCCAATCAATTGGAGCCATCACTAATCCAAAAATAATTACTGACCCAATCGTTGCGGAAACCGGCTCAAAAGCATCTAATAAACTAGCAGTTGATGGTTTGATATAACGAAGTGATCCCATCATCCATTGAAATGGAATTAGAGTTCCAATCACGATTACACCAGCCATTAGCCAAAAAATGTTAATATTATTCGGAATCTTTGGCCATACCGGATGTGCTATTACCAAAGCAATACCTGAAAAAAGTAAGCCCCATCCTGTTACCACTAAGCTTGATGTATGATCAAGTAATCGGCGCGGAATTAGAGTATTAGTAGCTACTCCTACTGCCGAAATAAGGCCCCAAAACAAAACAGAAGGAGTTAAGGACAACTGATCAAAATGTCCATGTGTAGCTAAAAAGAAAACTCCTATAAAAGCAACAACAGCAGCTATTACATCTACTGCACGTAATACCTGGTGCTCAAAGACTACCATATAAAATAAGACAAAAAATGGTCCAATAAACTGTAATACAGTAGCAATTGAAGCATTAGCTTCTTGCACAACAATAAAGTAGCAATATTGCACGGGTAATAATCCCAACAAACCGTACGCAATAACGGTAATTGCATCTTTTTTATCAGTCATAGTTTTAAGTGGGTGCTTGCCAGTAATTTGAGCAAAAATCAATAATAAAATTCCACTTATTACCATTCGAACTTGTGAAATCCAAATTGGCGTTATACTTGAGCTGATATTAAATAATCCTTTCGCAAATAACCCTGAAATGCCCCAAAAAACACAGGCTAATGCTGCCAAGCATGTCCACAATCTTTTTTTTGTCATATTTTTCCAACTTTCCTAATCTTATGCAAGATTCATCATAACACACTAGAAAAAAATTATCTTTTTACCTCTTGCTTTTTCAACGCAAATCGAGTTAAATATAATTAATATAAAACTTAAAAAGCAATGAAGAGACGAGTAGATAATTTTATTCTTTCAGTGAATTAGCGTTAGTGAGAAGCTAGTAGACCCTGAATTATCGAATAACACTTTTCCGCTGTGCTGCTAGCCTAAATTAAAGTAAGCTACGCCGTCATCGGTACGTTATCAAGCCGAAGAGCATGATTGTGTTCTATTAAGCTGGTCTATTTTTAGACAATTTAGGTGGTACCGCGGAAAAAAGCCTTTCGTCCTGAGAAACTCAGGAGTGAAGGGCTTTTTCTTTACTCTCAAAATTTTTCTAAGGAGTACAGATAATTATGACATTAATATTACCTAAGGACTACCATCCAAGTTTAACCATTCGTGATACTGAAGCCGCAATTGTTTTCATTAGAGAAACTTTTCAAGATAAGATTGCTGAAAAATTAAACCTTCAAAGAATGTCAGCACCAATGTTTGTTGAAAAATCTACTGGATTAAATGATAACTTAAACGGGATTGAACGTCCGGTTGCTTTTGATATGAAGGCTATGCCAGATGATACAATCGAAGTTGTACACTCATTAGCCAAGTGGAAACGTCTAGCACTTAAGCGTTACGGCTTTGGAATGCATGAAGGTCTTTATACTAACATGAATGCAATTCGGCGTGATGAAGATTTAGATAATTTTCACTCAATCTACGTAGATCAATGGGACTGGGAAAAGATTATTGCTAAAGAAGAAAGAAATATTGATACTCTCAAAACTACTGTCAAACAAATTTTTAAAGCGATTAAAGAAACTGAAAAAGAGCTTAGTACGCGCTATCCCGGTTCAACTTACCGCTTACCTAGCGACATTACTTTTATTACTACCCAAGAACTGGAAGACCGCTGGCCAGATTTAGCACCAGAAGAACGTGAGGATAAAATAGCTAAAGAGAAAAAAGCAGTATTCTTAATGAAAATTGGTGATAGATTAAAGCGTAGTGGTGAGCCACATGATGGTCGTGCACCAGATTACGATGACTGGGAATTAAACGGTGACTTACTATTTTGGTATGAACCTTTACAACGTAAAATAGAAATTTCTTCAATGGGAATTCGAGTTAGTGAAGAATCGCTGAAAGAGCAACTAAAAAAAGCTCATACTGAAGAAAGATCTGACTTACCTTTCCACAAAATGCTTTTAGAAGGTAAACTTCCTTATACAATTGGTGGTGGTATTGGTCAATCGCGTTTATGCATGCTTTTGCTTGGAAAAGCTCATATTGGCGAAGTTCAAGCAAGTATTTGGCCTCCCGAAATGATTGAATCATGTGAAGCTGCTAATATAAAAATTTTATAGCACAAAAAACATTCTAAGCTTAATAGTGAATTGACTATCTGACGGGATAGTTGATTCACTATTTTTTGTTCTAGCCGTAGAATTTAAAATGGTAGTAAAACCATATGTCATGCGGTCTTTAGACGCTTGACGTCGTACAAAA
>DBFNNF010000195.1:0-5860 GCA_048407585.1 Lactobacillus johnsonii
TAAAAACAAAAAAAGATCGCCAAAAGACGATCTTTTTAATCATAATTCAGTTGATATTTTAGTACCAGCCGTTAGTTTGCCAGAACTTTTGAGCACCAGTCCATGAACCGTAACGTGATTTTACGTAGTTATCTGCTACACGTTCTTGGTTTTCAGCTGAGTAGTCTCCACCAAGGTATGATGCTGATAATTGGTACTTACCAATGTATTGACCATTTCTTGCTGAGTATGAACCACCTGATTCACGGCCTGCAATCCAAGCTTTAGCTGCTGCTTCAGAACCAGATGCGTTTGAAGTGTAGCTAGTAGTTGCTTGAGTTTGAGCAGGTTGTGCTACTTGAGTAGTTTGCTTTTGTGCTGGAGCATAGCTGTAAGTTCTTTGTTGTTGTACAGGAGCTGAGTAAGTACGTTGTACATTGTAGTTGTAGTTAGTCTTAGGAGCTTGTGCTTGTACAGCAGTTTGTTGCTTTTGTTGTACTGGAGCTTGTACTTGAGTAGTTTGTTGTGTAGAAGCTACAGGTGCTTGTTTAGTTTGAGCTTGTGCGGGTTGTGCAGAAGCTTGTTGTGAAACTGCAGGAGTAGCTGGTTTTGCTTGTTGTACTTGAGTAGTTTCTTGCTTTTGTACTGGAGCTTGTACAGTAGTTTGTGGTTGTACTTGTTGTACAGGAGCTTGTGCTTGAGGAGCTACTGGAGTAGCAACTTGAGCAGTAGCAGCATTTCCACCTTCTACAGTGTACTTAGCCATGATCCATTGGTTTGCACCAAGATCATACCACTTGTTACCCATAGCATCGTAAGCAGTTCTTACAACTTTCCAAGTAGTACCATGTACTAATTCTTTACCAGTAAAGTTGGCATTTTCAATGCCATCCCAAACGGCAACAGTAGAGTTTGCATTGTTAATAGTTACAACATTAGTATCATTTTGAACAATAGTAGCAGCTTGTGCGTCATTAGTATTTTGTGAATTTAAAGCTACCAAACCAGTTGCGGTAAGAGCAGCTGCTGCAAGTGACTTAGTTAAGATAGATTGAAATTTCAAGAGAAATTCTTCCTTTCATATTTATCAGTCATTTAATTTACAAGTTACATAATACAGCCTCAAAATGTCAAAACCATGACATGAATGCTACCACATTATTAAATAAAAGTGCCTTATGTTACAGTTTATGTAATATTTGTAACTTGAACACGCTTTCTTGTAATATTCCTATATAAAACTACTATGCCTTATGAATTAGTCATATTCTGTCTTACTGCCTCCGTTAATGATTGATTAGATGCTAAATTAGAAATACGACACGAATGTCACAAAAATGAATTGTGTATTCTCCGTTCTCGGACT
The DNA here is from genome assembly GCA_048407585.1 of Lactobacillus johnsonii. Lineage (GTDB taxonomy): Bacteria > Bacillota > Bacilli > Lactobacillales > Lactobacillaceae > Lactobacillus > Lactobacillus johnsonii_C. Next base: position 1,346 of record DBFNNF010000195.1, read on the forward strand.
ATGAGTACAAAAAAAGAGATATCAATTATGACATCTCTTTTTATATTATATTCACTAATTTTAGTACCAGCCGTTTGCTTGCCAGAAACTTTGAGCGTTAGACCATGAACCGTAACGTGATTTTACGTAGTTATCTGCTACACGTTCTTGGTTTGCTGCTGAGTAATCTCCACCAAGGTATGATGCTGATAATTGGTATTTACCAATGTATTGACCATTTCTTGCTGAGTATGAACCGCCTGATTCACGGCCTGCAATCCAAGCTTTAGCTGCTGCTTCAGAACCAGATACATTTGAAGTGTAACTTGATTGAGATTGTGCAGGTTGTGCTTGTTGAGTTTGTTGTGTACTTTGAGCAGGTTGAGTACTTTGTACTGAAGAGTAAGTACCTACAGAAGTCTTAGGTGCTGAGTATGAACCTTGAGTAGTTTGAGTTTGAGCAACAGTATTGTATGAACTTGCTTGTGAAGTAAACAATTCTGAAGCAACGTTAGGATCAACAGTATCTTTTCCTAAGCGAGTGTACTTAGCCATTACCCATTGATTTGCACCAAGATCATACCACTTGTTACCAGCAGCATCATATGCAGCTCTGATAACTTTCCAAGCAGTTGCATGTGGTAAGTATTGACCAGTCATTTGCTTGTCAGGACCGTATGAATTCCAAACAGCAATGCTCTTGTGTGGAAGGTAGTTAATTGTAACAACTTTTTCTTGTTGGCCAACAGTAACTTCTGCAGCCTTTGCAGTATTTTGAGTGTTATTTACAATTGCAGCACCTGCTAAAGTAAGTGCAGCCGCTGCAGCAGTTTTAGTTAAAGTAGATTTCAAATTTTTATTAAGCATATCCAAAATTAAATTCTCTCCTTGATAAATTCGATTTGAATCATTATTTCGTCATTTCTTTTTACAGGTTATATAATACATGCTCAATATTGCAGAATAGTTCCTAGAAAATTAAGGATATATTTCATCTTGTTACATTCCTGTAATATTTCTGCCTTAAGTTACAATAATGTAACGATGTAATCTTTCTGTAGCAAAACAAAGAAGAGAGAGTCATTTTTCTTAACTCTCTCTTCTTTTCTTTATCCATCTATTCTTAAATTGGTTAAATTTCTTTGTATCAGTAAACTTTAACTGGGGGAAACTCGTAAGGAATCGTTTCTGATTCCAAGATAATGTTTCCATTAATTTATCAAAGGCCTGGTTTAATTTAGTCTCGTCTAATTTTATACGAGTATTTAAACGCTCATTCCAACTTTTAGTACTCATATGTAGTTTCTCTACACTAAAGATAGTAAGAATAAAGTCTGTTCCCATCACAATTACTATTATTAAAGCAAGATAGCCATGCGTTTTTATTTCTTCCCAAGTAATTAACTTTTGAACAAATGGCTGAATAACTTTTACAAGAAAGACTACCCCTATTCCCCAAAATAAAGAAATAATTGGGGCAACCCGGCCTTGAATATTTCCCCATAGATGAGAATAGTCCCATAACTTCATATGGAAAACATACTGTAAAAATACACTAGCGAAATACTCAAAAATTGTCGCTACTATTACACCAACTACATATAATAGGAAAATATTATTTTGAATCCGATAGGTACAGATTAAAATCGTTGTTACTGCAAAGCCATATACGGGACAATAAGGACCAAACAAAAATCCCCGATAATCATAATGATGATCCTTAATCGAACAATAGATTGTTTCCCATATCCATCCAATTACAGAATATGTAAAAAATAAAACGATAATTTCAGAAAAAGTAAACGGCATTTTTAGTACCTCATAAGTAATTTTTCGACTCTTCTATATTAAAGATATCATTATTTAATGAAATTAAGGCGTACAACACCTCTGGAAAAATTAACTAAAAAGCGTAAAAATATTCTTATCTGTAATTGAAAGGTACATATATAATGAAGAAACTTAATAAAACAGCTAGTAAATATGCTAACATTCTACGCTTTTTTACCATAATTGCTTTAGGAATTTTAGGGGCTTTAATGCTTATCCTGATGTTTAGTCAATTATTTGCAATAGGTCGTATTATGATTAGCAATAATTTAATTAACATACCGATGAAAGTTTTAGATGAAATAGTCACTTTCTTCTTATTCTTTGAATTTTCGGCTATGATTGTGACAGCCTTAAAGCATATGGGTCATACAAGCCTGAACTTTTTAATGAGTCTAGGAATTACAGCCCTTTTAAGAAATTTAATTACTGCGCATGGTGAACCGATGCAAATTTTAATTCATGCAGTAGCAATCTTATTACTAATTATTGGAATAGTAATTTTGAACAAACATATCAAATTATAGATTTAATTCATAAGCTAAACGACTAGGATCCTCTGGATCTTCATCAACCATAATAACCCCACGTTCAATAAAATTATGGTTTAAAGCTAAATGTTGCATAATTTGGTTTTTACGTGATGTATCAATTCTAAAATTTTTAATTCCTTGATTCACCATAATTGAAATCAAATCTGAAAACATAAAATTAGCTAAATGCATCCCGCGATACTTACTGCTAATAGCTAAACGATGAAAAGTAGCATAATCATCGTTAGTATTTTTCCACTCTCCATTTATTTTCTGATAAGTTGGCTCTATCCCAACAACACTTGCCGCATAGCCTGCCACCTTATCATCTACTATTAAAACCAAGGCACTTTTATTTTTGATATCATTTAAAATTGTATCTTCGTCCGGATAGGTTCCTTGCCATTGACTACTTCCGCTTTGCTTTAGAAAATCTTTTGCTTCATTAATAATAACCATGATATTTGATAAATCGGCGTTAGTGGCATAGCGTGTATAAATTAAAGTCATAATCTCACTCATTTCATTTTTCTACTAGTATACCTAAAAAGCAGGGGTTAGGCCCTGCTTTTTTAGGTTATATTGAATATTAATGTAAAAAAGAGCCTGCCAAATAAAGTTCTCTAAAACTTTATTTGAAAGACTCTTAGTTAATACCCTGAGTGCTGAATGCCAGGATCGAAGTTGAATAGAAATCTTCTTATTCTATCAACATTTAACGCAATTCAAATCTTTATCAATGTGTTAACGTGTGTTTGTTTAGGCACGTTTTAAATTTATTGTCTTTTCTTCATTGTCTTTCTTCATTAAGTTCATTATATTTTGACTACGATCAGCATCTTCATGGACATATGTTTTAAGGAATTGTTGAACCGAATGACCTAAGCGAAAAGCTAAAAATGATAAAGCTATATCAGATGTATTTGCACATTTACTTGCTATTGTATGCCTACAGTTATAACAACTAATCTAGTTACTTTCATTATTATCTCTTACCTTTTTAGCAACTTTCTTAATTATTAAGTTCATACTTGCTTGTCCATTGGCATCCCTAAAGAAGTTAATCAGTTATCTCTTAAATTTAACAAGATATAATCATTTTTATTTAATTGATCAGTACCTTTTAAGAACTCAGATTGTTTCCGAAACACATTTAATATATCTAAAGTTTCAGCAGATAAAGGTAATGTCTTTCTAGAAAATTCTTTAGCTCTGCCTTTTAAATGATGGTTTGGCGCATGATTCTTTTCACTACAAGAATCATTTATTTCGAAGACTTTAAACTCACCGTTATTAATAGTTGGCCCCACTTAACCATTTGAACTTCTTGAAGCCTCATGCCAGTATCCAAGATAAATAATAATCCAATAACATTTGTTTTAAAAGTTAACTAACTTTCAATTTTTATTATCCATACTTAAGCATTTCTTGTTAGATACAAAAAAATTCCTCAAAAGTATTCTAACCATTACTTTTGGGGATTTGATTTATGAAATAATTAATTTTGACTAATTTTGACTGACTTTTAAATATTTTTGATATAATTTTTCGTTTTTTGAGCGTTTCACCTAAAGAAAAATCTTTGAAATAAAATTTATCTATCATGATAAATCAAAACAGAAAGGTTGTAGACGGGCCCGTCCATTAAATTGGACGATGACAAAACAGAAGGTTATTAATTATAAGAATGATATAACTTATTTTTAACAAACTTGGAAAAATCATATACTGAATTAGCAGGTGATATCAGTTATTATATGAAGAAACTTGGCAGCCAAAAAGAAATGAGTGTCAGTAGAATTAAGGAATTTGCCAGAAAAAATATACCATTTGGTTTCGAATTAGATGCAATTTGTTTGATCAAATTCACTAAATCAAAAAAGAAATAGATTTTAATGATATAAAAAATGGAAGGAGTTATATTTTCCTTCCATAAAATTTATTCAACAAATTGTTCTTTCAGTAGTTAATAAAGTATTAAATTCTTCAAAAATTATTACTTTTATTGAAAATAGAGATTTAGCTACTCTATATAAAGGATTCACTAGAAAAAATGTAACCAAAGAAACACTAGCTTCTATATTGATTATGAAAGTTTATTTGAAGTTATACAATAAAGATTTGCTTTCTAATATTTCAAATATAGAACCTAACTTTTTACATTATAAAGACA
>DBFNNF010000196.1:0-5861 GCA_048407585.1 Lactobacillus johnsonii
CAGAAATATAAGGTAGAAAATTCTATTTTAATTAATAAAGATGAAAACTTTATAATTAATCTAGACAGTAAGGATAATATTGATTCATTTAGAATGTATATTGAGGATTATATTATTCCTACACTTAAAGAAAAATTACCTGATAATGCATTTATTAAATATTTATGCTTTGGATTAAAAACTGATTCAGAAGGTAAGGAAAGAGGTTTTTATAAACTTCCATTTAATATGATGCAGATAGATAATAGTCAAAAGACTAAAGCTCTTTATGAACAAATCTTACGAGATTTTAATAGTTTAAATAAAGTTACGATTCCTGAATTTGGAGCTCTAAATCCTGTTAATGCCTTCTATTTATATAACTTAATTGTTAATAAAGATGGTTTTGGACAGGCTTCATTAACTCGTTTGTTTGAGGACTTAGTAGCAAGTGGAGATAATTCATTATGAGTTGTTGATTATAATAATTGAATTGACCAACAAAATCCACAAGAACTTGCTAATACATTCCTAAAACGAGATCCAAATGATAGTATGGCAGAAAGAGCAGAAGCAGTACTTATTAATGCAGCAAATGAAAATGTTGAAACCATTGGATTTAAATCTGAAGAAAACACTTCTTTAGATAGAGATTATAATGATTCAACTACAGACACTACTAAACCAATATTAGTATCTGATGGAAATGAACAGTATAGACAAGTAAGATTCAATATTCCTAAAACAGATATATCTGTTGAAGAAGCTTTAAAAATTACTAAAATTATTGAAGTTGCAGAAACAAAAGCAGATAAAAATAATGAAGAAGTTGTTTCTTACATTGATTTTGACTATTCTACGGAATGAGGTATAGCTGAAAGTGTAGCAGAGTTATTTGATGAAGGATATGATCAAAGAATGTATGCTGTAACTAATAAACTAATAGGTGAACATAACATATTAGTAGACGAGTTTAATAATACTAATACATCTTCTAAAAATCTTATATCTAGAACTCTAAAATATATTATCTTTAATTCAGGAGCTTTTGTTAGAACTGATCCAAATCAACTTACTTTATTTAATAATGGACCAACCAAATTCTATGACTTAAAAACTCCAATGTCTACTAAGATTACAGAATTAGTAAAAAATGTAAATTCTTTACAAAATGTAAGATTAGTAACAGATCAGGATGTAATTAATGAAGATACTGCAATTAAAAACGCAAAAGGATTTATTAAAGAAGGAATAATTTATATTAATATTGATAGAGCTACAGATGATACTCTAATTCATGAGTTCTCACATCTATATTTAGCAGATGCCAGAAATATGCATGCCGAGTCTTATTATAAGATTTTAGGTAATATACAAGATACTGAATTATGAAATAGAATGCGACAAAATCCTTATTATAAAAACAAGAAAGGATCTGACTTTGATGAAGAAGTTTTAGCAACTATGATTACAGACTATTATAATAGACATATTAAATCTGATGCAGAATTAGAAATTATAGATGAAATTCTTTCAATTACTAATCCTGAACTTAAAGCTATTATTAATAGTGGAGAAATCATGCCATTCTATGATAGTTTTATTCATGAAAACTATAAACTTAGTCAAAAAGTAGCTACAATCAAGAATAAATTAATGAATGATGATATTATAAAAGAAGATTGTAAATAATGGCAAGAAATTGTACATACGAAATTACGATAAACGGTGAAAAGAAAGTGTTCAACTCCGAAATGGAGTTGGACACGTTTCTTGACAACTACGCTCAAAATATAGTAGTTGATAATGTTGATGCAACACTACAAGTAGATCAACAACAAGTCACTGTAGACAAAATAAGTGAAGCTATAAAAAAATATAAATCACTTGCTACAGAGTTTGAAATAACAAATGAAGACGGAGAAAAGGAAATTGCTCTAAAATTAGATAAATCAATGGGTGTTACTAAGTTCCTTACAACTTATGGAGATCCTTTTGATTTAGCTAAAGTATTAGTTACAAAATTTAATCTTGAAGAGTATCTGAAAAGAGAAAAAGAAAGACTAATGAAAAAAGGCATGACTTCGAACGAAGCAGATAAATATTTGGAGGATCTACAAAAGAGTTGAACTCAACTAACCGATTATGGTACAGAAGTACATAAACTTTTTGAATCTGTAATTAATCCTGAAATAGAATATACTCCAAAATTATTAAATGAAGAGCAAGTATCATTGTTACAAAACCAATTAAGAGATTTTATAGAAGACACTAAAGAAAAATTTGGAAGAGACTGTAAATTCATTACTGAAATACCAATTGTTTCTGAAGATATAGCTGAACCTTATAAAGCAGCAGGATTAAATTCAATTAATGGTAGAATTGACTTATTAATTGTAGATAAAAATGGTAATGCTCATATTCGAGATTTTAAAGTATCTCGAAAAGCAGTAGGAGCTTGAGATGAAACTAGAAATGCATTATTAAATAATGTATGAGCTTCTACTAAAAAATTAGGTGCAGCATATCAGTTAAACTTCTATAAAGCTATGTTAGAACAACAAGGTATTAATGTAGCTACAGTAGGAATTATTCCTGTTAAACTTGATATTGATTATAAAAAAGATAATTCAGGAAATGATAATTTATCTCAAATTGATAATTTATCAGGTGTATACATTGATTCTGATAATATTATAGTAAATCCATCTAATACAATTGGAAAATATTATGATAGAGTTAGAGAAATTATTCCTATTAGACGTTTAACAGATTCATTTGATATCATTAAAACTATTGAAGAACCTATGAGTAAGTTCTTTCCTAATTATGAACTATCTTCAAAAGTTCAAAGAAAGAACGCAAACTTTAAGTTTTATAAAGAAAAAATTGTTCAATATATTAGTTCTTCTGACCCTGAAGCAGGCTATGGAAAATATAGATTCTGAAATGAATATAAAACTAAAGATCCTGCAAAAAGTAAATGAGAATATGCCCAAACAGAAGAAGAGCTTGATAAAAAGTTAGAGAATTATATAAGAAGTATTAATGAACGACGTGGAAATGAGTTAGCCGATATTGCTCAGGATATCATTAATGTTCAACAGGGATCAATGGATATTAATGATATTGCAAAGGATAACCCATATAAAGGAGACTTCTTACGTAGACATATTGAAAAATATATCGAAGGAGAATGACAATTTGAAAATAATCCCTCATTTATTTCTGCAGGTTTATTAGTATTTACAAAAAATAAAGTATTAGAAATAATATCTATTACAAATAATGTTACTCATCAAACAGTTAAACTTGAAAAGGGAACAAATATTTTAGGTTCAACAATAGCTAATCGAGATGTTGATGAACATAAAATAATGTCTGCGACAAACGGAAATATTGACTTAATTAAAGTAATGGCATTACTAAATAGCGATGCTATTAAATATGAAAATTATCGAATTAATAAAATTGAAAGTATTAATATTTGGCAACAAACTGGTTCAGAGCAATATTTTGATAAGTTATATGATAACTTTGTAGAATTATGTAGAATACACAATGTTCCTATAAATCTTAAAAGATCAAACTTTAGTTCAACTCTTGAATCTGTGGTAAGTACAATTACTGATATATGTGGTCCTGAAAAACTAAAACATATTGGAAATTGAGCTGTTACATTTAGTGCTGATGATGTTATTAAAGGTGGAGAATTTCTAAAAAATAGAATGGAAGAGCTTAGGAAACTAGATAACGCTCAGGGATTGCGTAAAGCAATACATACTGGGCAATGAAATTTTGATGATCCTTTACAAACTTCCTATATGTTACTTGGAAAAGCTCTTAACAAAGTAAGAGGATATGAAGTTTATATTGAACCAGATCCTGCAAAATGAGTTAGTGTAACAGGTAGTTTTCACGCAGGAACTAATATTACAAGTATTAATAATTCTCCTTCATTAACAGCTCAAGAAGTTGGACGAATAGTTGCGGTAACAGAGACTAAGATACGTCGACAAGAATTAGCTTGGGATTCTAAGATTAGAAAAGTATTTAAGGAATTTTATAAATTTAAAGATCAAAATCGTTTAATAGGTGGAGAAGTAAAATATTTTGATAATCTATTTAGAAGAGACGAAAATGGTAATATTACAAAAGAGTTTATGTTAAAAGACGTTAATGATAGTTCTTTAGCTAAAGAAGAAAAAGCATTAATAAAAACATTTACAGAAATTGTAAACCAACTTCGTTTTGAAGGAAATCCTGGACGTTATCAACAAGCAATAGAAGATGGAACTTATTATCAAGTTCCTGTAGCTATTGGTTCTATGAAATCTCAATTCCATAATAAAGGTTTTAAAGAAGGTCTTAAAATGGAGTATCAAGAAGTTACTAATATGTTAAGACTATTTGAAGAACAAATGAAGGATTTTGATCTTGCCAAAGATGCACAAAGAGTATACAATAAATTTAAAATTGGAAATGATACTCGAGAGCAGATTATATCAAATCATGGGATAAATAGTCTTGAAACTCAACTCGAAGATTTATTAAGAAGCTATATTCATGCATATGTTGCAGAAGCAGAATATAATGATATTATTCCTCAAATTCAAGGAATTAAAATAGCATTACAGTATAATCAAGCAATGTATGGACAAGAAGCAGAAAACTTACTTGAATTTCTTGATAAGTATCTAACAGTTAATATCTATAATAAACCTATTATAGATAAAGGTTTACAACCTGTTTATAAAACTTTAGCTGCAATTAAAAAATTTACTACGGCTACTGCTTTAGGTCTTAACTTAAGATCTGGACTTCGAGAAATGATGCAAGGTATGTGAATTCATATTAGTAGAGCTATGACAAATGCTTATGGAAAAGATCAATTTTCTGGAAAGGATTTAGCTGAGGCTTGAGGAATTATCTTTAAAGATAGTCCAAAGCGTATTGCTACTTTAACAAAAGTTGAAGCTTTAAATGCAGACTTTGGTATGGCTAACATGGACGCCGACATAGTTCAAAAAGAACTCAGTCAATCTCGTAATGGTATTAAGAACTTTAATTCTGATATGTTATATGTTTGTAATAGAGCTCCTGATGTATATCATAGAATGGGCTTATTAATTGCAAAAATGATTCATGATGGATGCTGAGAAGCATATAGTTTAAATTCAGATGATGAATTAGTATATGACTTTAAGAAGGATAAACGTTTTAATGTGTTTACTGCTGCAGGAGCTGATGTAAATTCTGAAGCTTATAAGAGACAAGAAGGATTATATGAAGCTTATAGACAGCAATTCAATCAAGAAGGATGAAATATTGAAAAAGGACAACCGTTACCTAGAGCCTATACTGTTAGAGAAGCAACAAGTATTAAGTCTTTTGCAGAACTTTGTTTTGGACACTATGATAAAAATACTCAGATGCTTGCTAAAAGTATGTTTATGGGAGCTATGATGTTACAATTCCGTACATTCCTTTCTGCTAAACTTGAACAATGGATTCTTAAACCTGGAACTTATGATCAAGGTAAGTTTGTAGAAAAATTTGATGAAAATGGAGTTCGTTATGTAATGATTCAATCAACAGGAGAAAATGGGTTACCTACTACAAGAGTTGATCTTGAAACAAATGTAAAAGAAGGAGAAACAGCTACTCCTTATGTAGAATGGCAAGGAAGATTTATTGAAGGTATTGCTTATTCTATGATTGATTTTCTAAAAGCTATAGGTAAAATGGATTATAATGAATTTAAAGCATTATGAGCTAATCCAACTAAAAAGGCTAATTTTTATTTATTCTTAACTGATTTCATATTTATGAGTCTAATAATGTGGATGATATATGCAGTATTCCTTTCAGAAGAAAATAAA
>DBFNNF010000197.1:0-6791 GCA_048407585.1 Lactobacillus johnsonii
AAAAAAGGATGCTATTTTAAATGATTTAAAAGAATTAATCGCAATTGATTCTTCTGAAGATTTAAACAACACCAGTAAAGAATATCCTGTTGGCCCTGGTCCAGTTAAAGCAATGAAGAAGTTTTTATCTTTTGCTAAGCGTGATGGTTTCGATACTGAAAATTTTGACAACTATGCAGGTCGAATCAATATGGGTTCTGGTGACAAACGCGTAGGTATTATTGGACATATGGATGTTGTTCCTGCTGGCGAAGGCTGGAAAACTGATCCATTTAAGATGACTATTAAAGATGGAAAAATTTACGGTCGTGGTAGCGCTGATGATAAAGGACCTTCTTTAGCTGCTTACTACGGAATGCTTATCTTAAAGGAACATGGATTTAAGCCTAAAAAGAAGATTGATTTTGTCCTTGGAACTAATGAAGAAACTAATTGGGTAGGAATTGATTACTACCTCAAGCATCAACCAGCTCCTGATGTTGCCTTCTCACCTGATGCTGAATTTCCAATTATCAACGGTGAACAAGGAATTGTTACTCTAAAGCTTGACTTCAAGTTTGACCCAAGTCAAGGTGACGTTAAGCTTTGGACATTCCAATCTGGAATCGCTACTAACGTCATCCCTCAAACTGCTCATGCCCAACTTGAAGGTGATATTGACGGTATTAAAGAAAAATTTGATCTTTTCCTTAAAGAACACAAACTTGAAGGTAAGGCTGAAATGCTTAGCGGTCGCCTTGCCTTAACATTAACTGGTCATGGCGCTCATGCATCAGCTCCTGAAACTGGTAGAAATGCTGCTACTTACCTTGCTCTCTTCCTTGATAGTCTTAACTTTGATGGCCAAGCAAAGAACTTCTTACACTTCCTAGCAAGTGTTGAACATAAAGACTTCAATGGTAAGAAATTAGGCATTTTCCACCATGACGATTTAATGGGTGATTTGACCAGTTCACCAAGTATGTTTAACTTTGAAGGTCAAAATGCATACCTCTTAAACAATGTTCGCTACCCTCAAGGTATTGAACCAGAAGAAATGGTGAAAAATATCAACGAAAAGTTTGGTGATATTTTAGATGCTAGAGTTGAAGGCTCGGCTGAAGCTCCACACTATGTTCCTGGAGATGATCCAATTGTTAAGACACTTCTTTCTGTTTATGAAAAACAAACTGGTAAGAAGGGACATGAAGTTATCATTGGTGGTGGTACATACGGCCGCCTATTCAAACATGGTGTAGCCTTTGGTGCTCAACCAGAAGGTGCCCCACTTGTTATGCACCAACCAAATGAATACATGAAAGTTGATGATTTAATTAATTCAATTGCCATTTATGCCGAAGCAATTTATGAATTAACTAAGTAAACCAAAAATATTAATAAATTCGTAAAGAAGGACTGCATCAATGCTAGTCCTTTTTTTGCTATAATAGGTGAAAAGTAATTAACAAAGGATCCTGATCTGTGAAAAATTTAAAAGAGAAAATCAGAAAGTTCCTAACTGCGGGGCCAGAAGTTAAAACACTGCAAAGCGAATCAGATGAAAGCCAGTGGAAATTTTACAGTGGTATCGTCTATTTAACTTTGCGCCGTGTTTTTCATTATTTTATCTTAATTGCATTTTTCGGTTTATTTTTACTAATTGGTTTTGGCGGCGGTTATGCACTTGGTATTGTTCGTAATCAACCTATTCCAACTATTAGCGAATTAAATCATCAAATAAATCATGCTCAAAATTCAGCTACCCTCTACTATGCTGGTAATAAAAAAATTGCTACTGTTCGTCCAGATACAGTTACTAAAAAAGCAAGTGAAAGTGAATTAACTCCCCTCGTTAAGAATGCTGTAACAGCCACTGAGGATGAAAACTTTTATATTCACAAGGGTGTTTTACCTAAGTCTTTAGTTAGAGCTGTACTTTCTGAATTAACAGGTGTTGGTGTGCAGACTGGTGGGTCAACTTTAACCCAGCAGTTGGTTAAGATGCAATTCTTAACTAGCCAGACAACTTGGAGAAGAAAAGTTACTGAAATGTTTTATGCTCATAAGATTGAAAAACATTTTTCTAAAGAAGACATTCTCCGTGCATATTTAAATGCTGCTCCTTATGGTAAAAATAATCGCGGAGAAAATATTGTCGGCATTAAAACTGCTGCTGAAGGTATATTTGGTAAATCAATTTCTGAACTTAATTTACCGCAAGCTGCTTTTATTGCCGGTCTACCTCAAAGTCCGTCTGTATATACTCCATATCGCTTAAATGGAAAAGTTAAAAGTGATCTTGACTTAGCAATGCGGCGAAAAGACATTGTTTTATTCCGTATGTACAGAAATGGCGACATTAGTAAAAAAGCTTATCTTGCAGCTAAAAAATATGATTTACGGGCTGACTTCCTTGCTCCTGAAAAAGCACCGAAGCAAAAGAAACAAAGCGGTTATTTATACAATCTAGTAATGAATAAGAGTGCCAGTCTTTTAGCCGAAAACTTGATTGAACAAGATGGTTTAAAAGTATCTGACGTTAAACAAGATACAAACCGCTATAATCAGTACCTAACTAGTGCAACTGAGCTTCTTCATCAAAAAGGCTACCACATTAAAACCACAATTAGAAAGCCACTATACCAGACCATGCAACAGGTTGTTAAGCAAAACAAGTATGGTCAAGACCGAACTTCTCGTGATTTTGATTCCTCTACTAATAAATGGGTTAATACTACTGAGCATGTTGAAAATGGTAGTGTAGTAATCGATAATGCTACCGGTAAGGTCTTAGCATTTAGCGGTGGGGTTGACTTTAAAAATTCTCAAATTAACCATGCCTTTGATACTTATCGCTCTCCTGGTTCTTCAATTAAGCCATATTTAGTTTATGGTCCAGCGATAGAGCATAAGCTTATTTCAAGCCAAACTGCAATTGCTGACTTCCCTACCAGATTTGGTAACTATATTCCAACTGACTATAACTCAACTGTTGAAAACAGATTTATTTCAGCTCAGGAAGCTTTAAGTAAGTCTTATAACCTTCCTGCTGTAAATTTATACAGTAAGTTAGTTAACGATAAAAATATCAATCTGCGTCAAGATATGAAGAAATTAGGCTTAAATTTAAGTAAGAGCGAATTTGAGAACTTAGGATTAGCTCTTGGTGGTACTGATTACGGTTTTTCAGTAGCTGATAATGCTAGTGCCTTTTCTAACTTCTATAACAATGGTAAACGTGCCGATCCATACTATATTGAAGAAATTCAAGATCCATCAGGTCGAGTAATCTATAAGCACAAACAAAATCCACAGAAAGTCTTCTCTACAGGCACTTCCTACATTATGCAGAAGATGCTACACCAAGTAGTAACTAAAGGGACGGCTTCAAGCTTAACCGGTACCTTGAAGTTTGACTATAAGAACTTAATTGGTAAAACTGGAACAAGTAATGATTATCGTGATATTTGGTTTAATGGATCTACTCCTGGAATTACAATTTCTAGTTGGATGGGCTATGATAACTTCTACGGTCATTCATACAACTTAGATTCTAATTCTAGTGAGACTAATTTAAATCTATGGGCCAATATTGCTAATGCATTATATAAGGAAGATCCATCGATCTTTAAATTAAATGATGCGCCTAGCCGTCCAAGCTCCGTTTATAAAAATAGAGTCTTAGCAAGAACAGGAACATTACCTGGAACAGTAAGCTATGATGGCGATAATATTGATCTCACTGGCAAAAAGACTACCGCATTAAGTCTTTCACCAGCACCAAATGCAACTGCTAGATTTGGTATTGGTGGCTCAACTAAAGACTACAACCTCTTCTATGATTACTTAGAAGGTAAAAATAATGACTATGGTAAAGTCTTAATCTACACTGGTAAGACGATTTCTAAGAAAAAGAATATTAATAGTCTCTTTGCTGTAGCTGATGGATCAACTTCAGAAAATGCAAAAAATTATTATGGCAAGAACCATGAAGTTTATCGTGAATCTAATAATAATTCTTCTTCCGCAACTAATCGGAACGTAGGAGCCAATGATGAACAAGCTAGGAGTACAGGACAAGGCGGAAACAACAATTCTTCCTCTACTGCGAGAAGTACCACTTCTACTCGTGAGTCTCCTTCTTCATCTCAAAATAACAGATCAGAAAGTAGTAACGCTAATGAAGCTAACGATGTAAATTCAAATATTAGTCCAAGCGAAAGTACTCCTACTAGCGGCACTACTAGCACAGAAGCTACTGCGGGTGACGCTGCAGCAGAGAATGCTCCTACCGCTCCATAATTAGAATTTTACATATTAAAAAATCCTCTTAGGTTAAATTCAACCTAAGAGGATTTTTAGTATAACTATACTTTATTTAGTAGAACGAGATTGCTTTAAAGTATATGGCAAGATAACATGAGCTTCATCTAATTCTTCGTCACTCATTAATTTAGTTAACATTCTCATTGCAACAGCACCGATATCATAAAGTGGTTGTTGAACAGTAGTTAATTGCGGACGAACAATTTTAGCCACATTAGTTGAAGCCGCAGAGATAATTTCTAAGTCATCTGGAATAGATACACCCGCATCAATTGCCGCATTAATAATACCTGCTGCAGTTACATCACGAGTTGCGATAATTCCATCTACTTTATCTGCTTTAATTTGTTCAAATAATTCATAGCCATCTTCGTAAGTTCTAGCATTTTCATAGATATGAACATTTTCTAAGTTATGTTCTTCCATAAAATCTTTATAAGCTACAAAGCGATTGTCCTTATTAACATAAGCTTTTCCATCGCCAACAACTAAAGCAAGGTTTTTCTTACCATTCTTCAATAATAAGCCTAAGGCCTCTTTCTCAGCTGCCTTATAATCAATTGTTACACTAGGAAAATCTTGATTTGCATCTGCAGTACCTGCCAAAACAACTGGTGTGTTAGTGCGTTTGAAAATTTCTTGTGCACTTTCACTCATCAAGTTTGACATGTAAATTACACCATCAACTTGCTTATTAAGTAAGTTTTGAATTACTTGATCTTCATTTAACAAAGTATTACCGACACTAGAAAGTAGAATATTGTACTTATACATAGTAGCAATATCGTCAATTCCTTTAGATAATTCTGCAAAGTGCATATTCGTTAAATCTGGAACAATCAAACCAACTGTTGTCGTTCTCTTTGAAGCTAATCCTTGAGCTACAGCATTAGGTTGGTAATGCAAACGATCAATGACAGCTAATACCTTTTCACGTGTTTCTTTACGTACATTATTATTTCCATTTACTACTCTTGAAACAGTAGCCATAGAAACTTTTGCTTCACGAGCAACATCATAAATAGTTACTTCTTGTTTTTGCATAAATTTCTCACACTCCTGTAAAAACACTCTTTTATAACTTATCAAGAATATCAAGACATTGCAACCGTTTACGACTAAAAACTAATTATTTTACCATATTATATGATATACTCCCAGTATATGTTAAAAAAGGAGTTAAAATTATGAACTTAGATAAGTTACAAAATTGGTTAATTTCAACTAATAATGATGTTGCCTACATCTCTGATCCAATTAGTATTAATTACTTTACTGGCTACAGCATGGATCCTCACGAAAGAATTTTTGCTTTGCTTGCTTTTAAAGATAAGCCAGCCTTTATTTTTGCACCTGAATTAAATGTTGAAGAAGCTAAAAATTCGGCCTGGGATGGAGATGTTTATGGCTATCTTGATCACGAAAATCCATGGTCAAAAATCGCTGACTTGGTAAATCAACGTATTGGTACTCCAAATAATATTGCTATTGAAAAAGCCCATCTTTCAGTTGATCGCTTAGAAGCATTAAGAATCGCCTTTCCTGATTCTTCATTTACAAATAATGTATCCCCATTTGTTGCTGAAGCACGCTTACGTAAAACACCAGAGGAAGTTGAACAATTAAAGGCTGCTGGTGCAGAAGCAGACTTTGCTTTTCAAATTGGCTTTAATGCACTTAAAAACGGTGTAACTGAACGCTACGTTGCTGGTCAAATTGATTACCAGTTAAAACTTCAAAAAGGTGTAATGCACACTAGTTTTGAAACAATCGTCCAAGCTGGTAAAAATGCTGCTAACCCTCATCTTGGTCCAACCATGAACAAAATTGAACCAAATGAATTAGTTCTTTTTGACCTTGGAACAATGCATAATGGCTATGCTTCTGACTCAAGTAGAACTGTTGCTTACGGAGAACCAACTGCTAAAGAAAAAGAAATCTACGAAGTTGATCGTGAAGCCCAACAAGCAGCGATTGAAGCCGCAAAACCTGGTATTACAGCTAGCGAACTTGATGCTGTTGCTAGAGATATCATAACTAAAGCAGGCTATGGTGAATACTTCATCCACCGTCTTGGTCATGGTATTGGGATGAACGTTCATGAATTTCCACAAATTATGGAAGGAAATGATGTTGTTCTTGAAGAAGGCATGTGTTTCTCAATTGAGCCAGGTATTTATATCCCTAACGTAGCTGGTGTTAGAATCGAAGACTGTGGGGTTGTAACAAAGAATGGTTTTGAGACTTTTACTAAAACAAGTAAAGAATTGAAATACATTCCCGTTAAAGACTAATTTATACTAAATTAACTGGTGATAGTTTATCTCTATCACCAGTTTTTTTATACAAAAAACATTCTAAGCTTAATAGTGAATTGACTATCTGACGGGATAGTTGATTCACTATTTTTTGTTCTAGCCGTAGAATTTAAAATGGTAGTAAAACCATATGTCATGCGGTCTTTAGACGCTTGACGTCGTACAAAA
>DBFNNF010000198.1:0-1653 GCA_048407585.1 Lactobacillus johnsonii
AATAAATATATAAATGCAGAAGAACAATCAAATGTTGCATTTATTCAAGTTGACCAAATGCCAGAATATAAGCTTTGCCTTTTAAAGAAAAATGTAAATTGTAACGACGAAGAAATTTATGCAAAAGCTATAGAAGATGGGACAGCATATTATAAATATTACGCAATAACAGATGATAAAGAGGAAAAGGCTTATGTGGCGACATTTAATGAGGCAGAAAAAGTTATTGCGGAATTAAAGGAAAAAGATAGTGATAATAAGGAAGAACTAGGTATTGTTGAAAAATATGAAACAGAGTTAAAAGAATTCACAGATGTTGAAAAATGTGTGGCTAAATTGTATGTAGAACCACCACCACAGATAGTATATGCAAGTGTTGCAGGATATGCTTCTGGAAATTCAAATGCAAAAGTTGATATAGGAATTAGTTTAATACAACCAGTATCTGGAATAATAACTTCAAGATTTGGACCAAGAACAAGAAACAACCATGGAGGTCTTGATATTGGAGCACCAGGAGGGACACCTATAATGGCAGCAGCATCTGGAACAGTAACAACTGCCGGTTGGTTAGATGATTATGGATATTTGGTAGTAATATCACATGGGAATGGAATTCAAACAGCATATGCACATTGTAGCCAAATATTAGTATCAACAGGGCAAAGTGTAAGTCAAGGAGAGGTAATTGCAAAAGTTGGGACAACAGGAAGGTCAACAGGCAACCACCTACATTTAGAAGTAAGAGTAAATGGAGTAAGATATGATCCGCAAAATTATGTATATTAAAAGGATGTTAATTAAATAACATCCTCTTTTTTAGATATATGTTTGTAAAATGCTATATGAGTTAATT
Source organism: Lactobacillus johnsonii (assembly GCA_048407585.1). GTDB lineage: Bacteria > Bacillota > Bacilli > Lactobacillales > Lactobacillaceae > Lactobacillus > Lactobacillus johnsonii_C. The sequence continues at coordinate 857 of DBFNNF010000198.1, forward strand.
GAATATATGGTAATAACCAAAGCATACCTATACCAAAGGTTAAAGATGCTAATAGAGCCCAACCAATAAAGCTTAAATCAAGTATAAAGAATTTCCAACGGTTATTTGTCATTAGTTCTTTTGATTTTGCAACTGCATCTTTTGGTTGTAATTCAGTTTCTTCAATAGATATCACATCAGACATTATATAGTAGTATGATTTTACTATAAGCCATATTAAAGAAACTGGGCAAACAATAGCTAAACAAATTAACAATACAGTAAGGTTTGCAGGCTGAGTCCAGTAAAAGACTATACCTAATGAAGTAAGAAGTATTGAAGAGATTATTAAAAGTATAAATGGAACTAATAATTTTAAAAACACATTAAGAGCTACTTTCCAAGCTCTAGCAAAATTATTAAATCCTAATGTAAAAAAGTTAAATGCTGATGTATCTTCGCCATTATAAAGCTTTACAAATTGGATTAATAAACCATATGCTAAAGGAACATTTATAATAGCAAAACCAATAGAAAGTATAGTATTAAGGCCATTGAATGAATAGCTTAAAATGGTATTAAAAATAAAATTTATAGCCATATATGCAAGAGTTATACAAGCTGCTTTTCCCCATTTTCCAGATAGTTTTTCACGAGCTTTTGCTCTAAAACTTGATAAATTCATATATAAAATCTCCTTTCCTTTTTTATAATATTATGATATATTAAGTATATGAAAAAATCAAGTAAAGTAGTAAGAAAAAACTCGAAAAATGTAAAAAGGAGCAAAAAAGATGAATAAAATTATTCAAATAATA
>DBFNNF010000199.1:0-5119 GCA_048407585.1 Lactobacillus johnsonii
CGCTATTGCAGTTGTAATTTACTATCTTTTTAATCCCAAATATAAAAATGGCCTTTTTGATACAGGATTAGCCTTAGTTTTAGGTGGAATCATTGGTAACTTTATTGATCGTTTGCATCTAAAATATGTAATTGATGTTAAAATTCCGCCTGTTAAACCATTATCATTAGAAGCTGAAAACTTACATCTTGATATTGTTTATGAAGATTCGGATGTGATTGTGGTTAATAAGCCTCAAGGGATGGTTGTTCATCCCTCAGCCGGCCATCCAGATCATACCTTAGTAAACGGATTACTTTATCATACACGTGATTTAGCTGACAGTTCTGAAGGCTTTCGTCCAGGTATTGTGCATCGAATTGATAAAGATACCTCTGGATTATTAATGATAGCTAAAAATGATAAAGCACGTGAAAGCTTAGAAAAGCAATTAGCAGAAAAGATAAATAAAAGAGAATATTTGGCAATTGTTCATGGCAATTTTGAAGTAAAAAATGGCGTAATTAATGCTCCAATTGGTAGAAATCCGATTAATCGAAAGCAGATGGCTGTTAATCCAAAAGGAAAAGCTGCAGTTACACATTTTACAGTGCTAGAGCAGTTCAAAAACTATAGTTTAGTCAAATGTGTACTGGAGACAGGTAGAACACATCAAATTAGAGTGCATATGAAGTACATCGGTCATCCACTAGCTGGCGATCCCTTATATGGTCCAAAGAAAACCTTGTCAGGCCATGGACAATTTTTGCATGCTGAAACTTTAGGATTTTACCAACCTTCTACAAATGAATGGTTGGAATTTTCTGCACCGTTGCCAACAATTTTTGAAAAACAATTAGAGAATTTACGACAAGAAATGAAGCAATAGATTATGAAAAGATATTTAATTCTTGAAGACGGAACTGCATTTTCAGGGCACGGTTTTGGTGCTCCCATTACTGCTACAGGGGAGCTCGGTATTCAAACAAGCAATTTTGGATATCAGGAAGCAATTTCCGACCCTGCCAATTTTGGTAAGATTTTGGCTTTTACTACTCCAATGATTGGTGGAAGTGGTATTAATGCAATCGACTATGAATCAATTGATCCAAGTGTACGTGGAATAATTGCTAATGATATTGCTTTTCATATTTCTGCCAATCCAACTTTTCAAGATTTAAATGATTTTCTAAACGAGAAAAGAATTCCGGCAATCTACGGTGTTGATACCCGCGCTTTAGTTCAAAAATTGAAGAATAAGCGAGTTATTAAAGCGTCTATTATGGATACAGATGATGCCCATGCTTTTGATCAAATCAAGGCCCTAGTTTTACCAAAAAATAAAACGGCACAAATATCTACAACGCATCCTTATGCTGCACCTAATATTGGAAAAACTGTGGCTGTAATTGATCTGGGGTTAAAACATTCATTACTGCGCTCCCTTTCTTTACGGAAAATTAATAGTGTGGTTTTACCATACAATGCATCAATTTACGATATTATCAATCTTCGAGCTGATGCAATTGTTATTTCTAATGGACCAAGCAGAGTAGAAGAAGTTGCACCATTTTTAAAATCAGTATTTGATAAGTTTTACGGGAAATTACCTATTTTAGGAATTGGCTTAGGCTTTTTAGCCATTAGTAATTATTTAGACCTAGAACTCTTGGACTTAATTCCAGCCTATAATGGTAGTAATTTTCCAGTTATTGAACAAACCAATAATCGAATTTGGCAAACTGCAATGAATATTGATCAACTGGTAGTACCTGATAGTTTATCTTTGAATCTTTCACGTAAATATTTTGATTTAAGATCAGAGTTACTAGCCGGATACAGTATTAAAGAAGATAAAATTTTAGCAACAGCATTTAATCCAGAAGGATCACCGGGTAATTTTGACGCAGCCAGCATTTATGATCAATTTTTGAATATGATGGAGTAGAGAGTATGCCTTTACATAATGAAATTAATAAGGTTCTTGTCATTGGAGCGGGACCAAGTATTGTTGGAGAAGTAACAGAACTTGATATTCTTGCTAAACAAGCGTTAACTGCTTTTGAAGAAAGTAATGTCCAAGTTGTATTGATTAATCCTAATCCTGCAACAGTCACAACAGATCCGCATCCTAATGTAAATGTATATCTTGAACCAATGACGTTGCCTTTTGTGAAGCGAATTATTCGGATGGAGAAGCCAGATGCTATTATTCCGGCTTTTGGGGGTAAACCGGCTTTAAAACTTACCAGTGAATTATTAGAGTCGGGCATCTTAACTCAAATGAATATTGAGTTGTTAACCATCAATAGCTTAGCCTTAAGTCTATCAGCTCCTCATAATTTCTATAGTTTTCTTAAAGCAAATAAAATTGCTGTAGCCAATCAATGGCTATTAGAAAAAGAAGAGGACTTAAAGCGGGTGATCGAACATGCTCATTTTCCTTTACTTTTATCAAAAAAACAGCATTATCGCCCTGATAGCATGATTTCTTTAGAAAATCTGACTCAATTAGAGCAATACTTCTTAGACGAAGAGACGGACGACCATTTTAATTGGAAAGATTATCGTTTAACTGAAGATTTATCAAATTGGGAAGAATTAATTTTTGATATTGTTCGGGATAATAATGGAAATTTTGTATTTGTAGGAAATATTGGTAGTTTAGAACCAGTTGGTATTAACTCTTCAGATTCATTATTAGTGACGCCAATTTTAACTAGAAATAATAATCAAATTCAGCGCTTAAGAAATTGCTGTCGAAAGATTGCTAATTGTCTTAATTTACATGGTGCCTTGAGTATTCATTTTGCTGTTAAGCAAAGTGGGGAAGACTTTAATTTTAAAGTATTAAGTATTAAGCCACGGTTAACGCAAAGTAGTTTACTCTCTTATAGAAGCGGCGTATATTCCATTGGATATGTGACTGCTAAGATTGCACTTGGCTACAATTTAAATGAAATTACCGATCCACAATCTGGAATTTCTGCTGCCGTTGATCCCGTGCAAGATGCTTGCTTTGTAAAATTGCCTTATTGGTCTTTCACAGAAGCTGGTTATAATCACTACACTCTTAATAATAAAACCACTTCCGGAGGCCAAGCTTTAGGAATTGGGCGTAATTTTGAAAGTGCATTTTTAAAAGCTCTCCAGTCAACTACTGGTTTTTCCAATAATGTTAAGACTTTTAAAAATGAATATGAAAAAAGCGAAAAAGAGTTATTGCAAGATCTCACAAGGCCTAATGAAATCCACCTAATTACACTCTTAGCTGCAATAGCAAAGGGAATTAATTACCACACTCTCCACCAACTTTTACACGTTCATTTAGTATTTTTACAGAAGTTTAACCATATTTTGATTTTACTGAAGAAACTACGCAATGATGAACTTACCGCTGATTTAATGCTGAAAGTAAAGAAAAATGGTTTTTCTAATCGATTAATTGCTGAAATTACGCAGCGAGATGAAAAATCAATTGCTGATCTGTGTAAAGAATGGTCAATTAAGCCTAGTTATATTGAAATTGATGGAACAGCTGGTTTAATTCATCCAAATATTCAAGCAGTTTACAGTAGTTATGGAATTGAAGATGAAATAATACCACTATCTAACTCGAAAAAATGCCTTCTTTTAGGATTAAAGCCATTTCAGGTGTCTTTAACTGGAGAATTTGATTATATGCTCTACCATGCAGCGAAGACTCTAAAAGAACAAGGAATTAGCCCTGTAATTATTAGTAATAATCCAGAAAGTGTAAGTGCGGCTTATGATGTATGCGATCGAATTTATTTTGAACCAATTACTTTAGAAAACATTCTTGAAGTTGCTTGGAAAGAAAATATCAAAGAAGTTGTAACTCAATTTTCTGGAAAGCAAATTAATGAATATCGCAGTGCGCTTCTAGAACATGGCTTAACAATTTTAGGACAACCTGATTTGAAAGAAATTTTAGGAGAAGATCATGCCGATGAAGTATATCAAGCTGGCGTTAATCCAGTCCCAGCTCTTCAATGTGACAATGAAGAAAGTGTCTTAGCTTTTGTTAAAAGAAATGGCTTTCCTGCTTTAATTGGTGGAACAAGTAACGGTAAGAAGCAAAAATCTGCTGTTGTCTTTGATTTACCAGCTTTAGAAAGATATATCTCTGAAAATTCATTAGAACATATGAATGTTTCTAAATTTATTGAAGGAAAAAAGTATGAAGTGACTGCTATTTCCGACGGTAAAAATGTCACTATTCCTGGAATTATTGAACACTTTGAGCAGACCGGCTCACATGCTAGTGATTCCATAGCTGTCTATCGTCCACAAAACCTATCAACTAATGATCAACGTAGATTACGCGACAGTGCGATTAGTATTGCCACTAAACTTCATTTAAGAGGACCCGTTAATCTACACTTTTTACTAGCTAATGATCAAATCTATTTATTACAAATAAAAAGTTACTCTGGACATAATGTAGCTTTTCTAACTAAAGCACTAAAAAAAGATATTACAGCTATAACAATGAAAGTTTTGTTAGGAAGTACGTTAGCTGAATTAGATCTTCCTAGTGATATTTGGCCATCAAATGATTTAATTCATGTTAAAATGCCAGTATTTTCCTATTTATCATATAGTAGTGAAAATACTTTTGATTCTAAGATGAAGACTTCTGGTAGTGTAATGGGACGTGCCAAGCATTTGCCGACTGCCTTGTTTAAAGGATATGAAGGCAGTGATTTAATGATTTCAACGTATGGTACTGTCTTTATTTCTGTCAAAGATTCTGAAAAACATAATGCAATTAAAATAGCTGCACGTTTTCATCAGTTAGGTTTTAAGCTTTTAGCAACTGAAGGTACTGCAAATGTATTGGCTGAAGAAGGAATTACAACAGGAATTATTGAAAAGGTTCAAGAGGGAAGCAATAGCTTACTTGAAAAGATAAAACAGCACCGAATTAATCTAGTAATCAATGTGACTAGTTTATCTGACTCTGCTAGTCATGATGCAATCATGATTAAAGATGCAGCTCTGAGCACACATATTCCTGTTTTTTCTAGTTTACAATCAGCGCAAGATGTTTTAATAGTACTTGAAACTTTAGCGATGACTACTCAACCTTTGTAAAATTAAATATTATTTATTATGT
>DBFNNF010000200.1:0-1462 GCA_048407585.1 Lactobacillus johnsonii
ATATTCAACTCACATTGAATCTGTCTACTCCCAAGACCTTTTTTATATAATTCAATTGCTTTTAATTTAGTTTCAACTGTATATTTACTCATAGTAAAACCCCCAGGTTGGATTTATGTCCAACTCTGGGGGTTAACTTCATGTTGATAATTTTAGTGAAGTTTTTGATACAGCATTAAATGATATTGCGTTAGACAATAATGAATTATTTTCTGTTGAAACAGCAGGTAATACTCAAGTTAGATTGTTTGACGCCCATTTAATTGAAGATAATATTCAAGATGGCTCACAAAGAGACCATGTAGCAAGAGAACTAATTAAGTTGTTAGCTTCAACGAAGTTTGATAGTTCAATTTTTGATGAAGGATTTGATTTCTTCTCTACAATTTTTGAATACATGATTCAAGACTATAACAAAAATGGTGGTGGTAATTATGCCGAATACTACACCCCCCGCACCATTGCGAAGATTATTGCTGATATTTTAGTTGGTAAAGAAAATCCATCAAATGTTAAAGTTTATGATCCATCTGCTGGTTCAGGAACCTTATTAATGAACGTAGCAAATCGTATTGGAGTAGATAACTGTACTGTTTATAGTCAAGATATTTCGCAAAAGTCTTCTAACTTACTTAGACTAAACTTGATCTTAAACAACTTAAGCCACTCAATTCACAATATTGTCCAAGGTAATACGATTATCAATAATAAGCATCCCGAAAAGATGGATTATATTGTTTCTAACCCACCATTCAAATTAGATTTCTCTAGCTGGCGTAATCAAGTAGAAAGTTTACCTAATTCTAGCGAAATTTACTTTGCCGGTGTTCCTAAGATTCCTGCTAAGAAAAAAGATAGTATGGCAATTTATGAATTGTTTATTCAACATATTATTAATTCTCTTAGTGAAAAAGGTAAAGCAGGAATCGTAGTTCCAACAGGATTTTTAACCGCTCAATCTGGTATTGATAAGAAGATACGTAAGTATTTAGTTGATAATAAGATGATTGATACCGTAGTTTCAATGCCATCCAATGTCTTTGCGAATACTGGGACTAATGTTAGTGTGATTTTCCTGAACAAGGGTAAACAAGATGCCCAAGTTCAATTAATTGATGCTTCTAAGCTAGGTCAAAAAGTTAAAGAAAATGGTCTTCAAAAGACAGTATTATTACAAGATGATATTAAGAAGATTGTTGATACTGCAATTAATAGAGAAGATGTAGATGACTTTTCAATTAATGTAAGTCTTGATGAAATTAAAGATAAAAATTATTCGTTCAGTGCAGGACAGTATTTCCCTGTAAAGATTGAATATGTAGAACTTACTCAAGATGAATTTGAAGAGAAGATGCGGGAGTATCGGGAAAAGTTAAATTATTTGTTCCAACAAGGAAATAACCTAGAGAAAAGTATTACAGAAACGCTTAGAAAGATAAATTATGAAAAAAATTAAATTCGT
>DBFNNF010000201.1:0-2995 GCA_048407585.1 Lactobacillus johnsonii
TTTATTTTATCATTACTCATTATCAAAAATTTCTAGCGATATATTCTCAACGGGATGCTCTTCAAAATCAGTAACAGTAAGACCTAAAAGCCGGATTCCAGTTGAAAGCATGCTTTTTTCTGTTGCAAACAAAGCACGCCCAGTATCGTAGATAACAATTTTATCATTAGTGCCCTGCTTTAGCTTCCTCCTTTTAGTAATTGTCTTAAAATTAGCATCGCGTACTTTTAAGACAACACAATTTGCAAGAAAGTGACGCTCCTTTAAGCTTTTTTCAAGTTCTCTACTATATGACCGCAATTTTGTTAAAGCAGTATTTTCATCAAATAAATTTTGATTAAAAGTACGTTCAATGCCAATTGACTTTCTATTTCTTTCTGAATCAGTCACGACACTTCTTAAGTCAATACCATGCGCATGCTGAGCCATGAGATAACCCATTCGATTAAATTTTTTAATTAAAATATCGGTTGGAATTTTTCTTAGGTCAGCTCCGGTATAAACCTCCATCTCTGCCAGTTTTTCTTGGGTCTTTGGTCCAATACCAGGGAAGTTCTTTATTGGTTGTTTTGCCAAAAAATCGCGAGCACCTTCTGGTTTAATTACAGTTCTCCCAAAAGGCTTGGCATATTCTGAGCCCATCTTAGCTAAAAACTTGTTATAAGAAACACCAAATGAACTAGTCAAACCAATTTTTTGATAGATTCGTTCCTGAAGTAAAGCGGCAATACGAACTGGATCGGTTAAATTAAGCTTATTTTCAGTAACATCTAAATATGCTTCATCTAATGCAACAGATTCTACTCGATCAGTTATCTTATGCATCAATTGATGAATTTCAGCTGATACAGCACGATATTTTTCAAAATTTGGTTGAATAATTACCAACTTCTCTGCTGGTATTAATCTTACCGCCTTAGCCGTCGGCATCGCTGAATGAGCTCCATAACGCCGGGCAATATAATTCGCTGTCGCTACAACCCCATGACCCTTATTTTTCTTCGGATCTCCACCAATTAAGACGGCTTTATTTCTAATTGATGGATTATCCCGCATTTCTACTGAAGCATAGAAGGCATCCATATCAATATGAATAATCTTACGGCTAGTATTGTTTTTAGGCAGTAAATCCATTAACGGTAAATCCAGTGTTCGCTATCTTTTTCAAAAATATGATTACTTGATTCTGTACCAAACTTACCACTTGGATATTGTTCAAGCTGCTTAACATCTTTATTTTCATCTTGCCAAGCATCTTCAACTGCATCAACGAACTTCCAATATTGCTTCAATTCTGACCAATGAGTAAAGTTAGTTCTATCTGCTACAAACACATCATGAAGCAATCGTTCGTAGCCATCTGGAACTTGCTCCATTTCTTCCTTAGAAAACTTATAGCTAAGGTTTTCTCTTCTTAACCCTTCAGAGGTAATCTTCTTTCCATTAATTGTGAAATAGATTTCGCTAATTGGATCAATAATAATTGAGATATTATTTGAATGTGCACTACCGTATAAATTATTCATATGGTGAAGAACAATATCAATGCGAGAAACCTTATCCTTCATCTTCTTACCAGTTCTAAAGTAAATTGGCACATCAGCTACTGGACCCTTTTTGAATTTAACTTCTCCAGCTACAAATGTTTCCACTTTAGAGTCTGGTGCAACTTGATCAGCCTTTAAATATTCTACTTCATTATCATCAGCCAAATATTGTCCCCGTGAGAAATGCTTTTTAACCATTTCTGGAGTTGGAATTACTAGGCTATCTAATAATTCTTGTTTAGCTTGGTGGATATGGTCTGAATCAAGTCCTTTAGGCTCAGGCATAGCTAAAAGTGTAATAATTTGGAAAATATGGTTTTGAACCATATCACGTAAAGCACCAGAAGTTTCGTAGTAACCACCACGAGTTCCTACTCCTAGACTTTCTGCTAAAGTTACTTGCATATTTGCGATATAGTCATTATTCCAGATATTCTTAACAATTGGATTAGTCATTCTTAGAGGCATAATATTTTGGACCATTTCTTTTCCAAGATAGTGGTCAATTCGATATACCGACTCTTCATCAAAACTTTCGCCAATTTCTCGGTTTAACTTTTCTGCTGAAGCTAAATCATGACCAAATGGCTTTTCAATTACTAAACGGTTAAAGCCGCTACCAAGCAATTTTTGATCATTAATGTGAGTAGCAATTGTACCGAAAAATCTTGGTGCCATAGCCATGTAGAAAATACGATTTCCTTCTGCTTGATATTTTTCATCAAGTTTAGCTGCTAATTCCTTTAAGGCAATGTAGTGGCCAATATCAGTTACATCGTGAGACTGGTAATAAAAATGTGAAGCGAATTCTTTTGCTTCTTTTTCATCAAAGTTGTCACAGCTTTCTTTAACAGCTTCAACTACTTGTTCTTGCAAATATTCATGGCTCCAAGGTCTTCTAGCTGTACCAATTACAGCAAAATGATCATGAATTAAACCTTTTTGATACAAATTAAATAAGGCTGGATAAAGCTTTCTATGAGCTAAATCTCCGGAGCCGCCAAAAATAATCATAACAACTGGAATATTTTTCATTCTAACTACCTACCTATTAAAATTAACTTTACCAATTCTATTTTACAATACTAGTCATGACAATAAAAAAATAAAAAACGTCCTTGCGGACGTTTTTTATTTATCTTCTGAATTAGTGTTTTCAGTTGTATCAGTAGCTTTTTCTTCTGACTTACTGTCTTTTTCAACAGTCTTTTCTTCAGTCTCTACTTTTTCTTCTTTAGCTTCATTAGACTTAAGGTCTTGCGCAGGAGCTGCAGCAGTTGGAAGAACACGACGAATAGCCATTCTTTCAAATGTTAAAAAGATTCCGTCTGCATCAATAACAACAGTCTTATCACTATCATTAATTGAATCAACTTTACCATGAAGACCATCAACCATAATTACTTGGTCGCCCTTCTTAAGTTCAGACATCATCTTCATACGTTCTT
>DBFNNF010000202.1:0-3550 GCA_048407585.1 Lactobacillus johnsonii
ATATTCAACTCACATTGAATCTGTCTACTCCCAAGACCTTTTTTATATAATTCAATTGCTTTTAATTTAGTTTCAACTGTATATTTACTCATAGTAAAACCCCCAGGTTGGATTTATGTCCAACTCTGGGGGTTAACTTCAAAGGTATGTGGCTTTTTGATTCTAATTTTTCTTAAGGAATTGTTTTAGTTCTTCTTGTGAAAAATCATTCCCATAATCCTGCATCAGGAAATCTAATATCTTATCATCAGTAATATTGAATTGTCGATAGCGATAAATCATTTTTTTGATAGAATTGATTTTTTCCTCTTTTTCGCCAATATAGCGCATATCATCTAGTTTCATTTGATAGTCCATAAGTTCTTTCCTTCTTTCTGGATTAGTTTTGTATTTTTCAACGTCTTTTTGTAATTTTTGGATAAAGCTATCATTTGTATTAATTCTACCATGCATCAGTTCAAAAAAGCTTTGTAGGCGTGGTGTAATTTCACCTTTGTTTCCATTTGCATTAAGTAAAACTAATTTTTGTTCAACCTGTAAGGGATCATTATTAAAATCTTTTATGTGCCAACTTCCATCGTAGCGGTACAGATTCTGATTCAAAGGATCAGTAGGTAAGATAAAAATAAGATAGGTAGGAGGCAGATAACGATAACTTTTTCCTTTCATTAACAGACTCTGATCCATCATTGAAAAATAATATCGTACTCTTTTTCCTAAAAAATTTTGTTGTGTCATTTGTAGTTCTATATCATAAACACGATCATAATTATCGATAGCATAGATATCAGGAATAACCCCGTGCATACTAGGATGAAATTTGAGTCGTTTTTGAGTTTCAAATTTGACTGTTTGAATATTTAATTCTGGCAAAATAGCTCGTAAAAGATCACGACAATTATAATCTTGTTCTATAACCCAATTAAAAATCGGATCAGCAGTAATTCCTGCTACCTCAATTTGTTTTTCTAATTCTTTGTAGTCCATAAATAGCCTTCCCCTTTATAAATATTAGAGTAGATATTCTCTAATATTAAGTACGCAAAAAGTAGCTATTTTTGGTAAATCTAAAAAAGAAGATCATGGATCTTCTTTTTTTACTATATTTTAATTGCTAAAGCTTCATATGGCTTCAATTCAAGCATTGAAGGAAGAGTAGCAATCTCTTCATCATAATTTTGAATTAGAATTTCACTGCCACGATTTATATATTCTGTAGGAACTTCAACCTTTGTTTCTTTGCTATAGAAGTTAGCAAAGACTAATAATTTTTCGTCAGAGTTATCTAAGTAGCGTTCATATGCCATAACCTGGGGATGAGCCATCAAAAGGGGCTTAATATGACCAGCTGAAATTAATTCTTCGCTTTTTCTAAGTTTAATTAGTTTTTGGTAGAAATTAAAGATTTCTCCTTCACGTAATTCCTTTTCAACATTCACCTTGTCTTGGTCAGTTGGCATCAACCAAGGTTTACTTTCACTGAAACCAGCATATTTAGAATTATCCCAGTGCATTGGGACTCTTGAATTATCACGAGCTTTTGATTGAACAATTTCAAAAGCTTCTTTTTTATTCATCCCTTTAGCAATGAGTGCATCATAGGCGTTTAAAGCTTCCACATCAACATAATCTTTCATAGAGGTATAGTGTGGATCCATCATACCGATTTCTTCACCCATGTAGATATAAGGAGTTCCCCGCAGCAGGTGAAGAGCGAGAGCTAACATTTCAGCGGACTTGTTGTGATATTTACCGGTATCGCCAAACCGATTTAAAGCCCAAGGTTGGTCATGATTGTTCCAAAATAGAGCTTGCCAACCGCCACCTTGGTCAATTTTGCTGTTCCAAGTAAGCATAATGTCTTTTAATTTTTTGAAGTCAAAAGGCATCTTTGACCATTTTTCGCCGTCTTTGTAGTCAACTTTGAGATGGTGGAAAGTAAATACCATTGAGAGTTCATGATCTTCTGGACGAGTATAAGCAATTGAATTTGCAATTGTAGTAGAGGACATTTCTCCAACAGTAACAGACTCTGGATCTTGACCAAAGGACTTAGCGTTTAATTCTTTTAGATATTGCTGCACTACTGGTGTATCAGTATAGAGTGATTTTTCTTGGACTGGATCAGTTGAATCAACTAGGACAGTATCTTTTCCTGTCACATTAATTACGTCAAAGCGGAAACCGTGAACCCCCTTACCGCGCCAAAAGTTTACTACATCAATTAAAGCAGCACGAACTTCTGGATTATGCCAGTCAAGATCAGCTTGAGTTGGATCATAAAGATGAAGGTAGTAATAATCTGTATCACCAAATTTTGACCAGGCAGGGCCACCAAATTTAGATTGCCAATTGTTAGGCAAGTTTCCATCTTTACCTTTTCTGAGATAGAAGAATTTTTGATATTTTTTATCACCAGCAAGAGCCTTTTTGAACCATTCATGTTCAGTGGAACAGTGGTTTAAGACCATATCAAGCATGACATTTACATTTATGTCTTTTAGTTTAGCCACTAATTCTTCAAAGTCTGCCATAGTTCCAAAGCGAGGATCAATTTTTTTATAATCGGCGATGTCATAGCCGTTATCATTTTGCGGGGAAACAAAAAATGGATTGAACCAAATAAAGTCTACGTTTAGCTTCTTAATGTAGTCAATTTTTTGGATAATTCCACGTAAATCACCGATGCCATCATTATTTGAGTCATAAAAAGATTTTGGATAAATTTGGTAGATTACTTTATTGCCTAAATTATTCATTGATATAGTACCTTTCTAAAGCTTAATCTTTTTTCTACGAGCAAAATCAACAAATTTGAACTTATCAGGTCTGTGATAAGACAAAGTTAATTGAAATTTAGTTGTATTAGCTAAGTAGTTACGACTTGCAACTAAAACTGCAAGGTCATTGTCGAGTTGAAGTAAGTCTTGAATTCTTTTATCAACTTTGCAGACAGAAATCTCTTTTGTTGCGTATGAAATATCTAATTTTTGTTTATTTTCTAAATAGTCATAGATAGAAGTCTCAGCAGCTTCCTGTGGAAGAGAATCAACAGGAGGAGATAGTAGATAGTCGCAATCTAAGACGTCTGCCTGCCCATCTATTAAACGTAATCGTTCAAGATGAAAACCGATGCTATTTTCTTCTTCAGGAAAATACTTTATAAATTGCGCTGGTAATTTATCTTCTTTTTGTAGAAGTAATACTTTTGTCTCAGCTTTTAATCCTAATTGGTTATTCAATTCCGCAAAACTAGTAATTCCGGAAATTGGAAAAGTATAACGATCTAAATTCAATACAATTGAACCTTTTCCCCTAATTTTTTGGATCAGTCCTAGGTCAGTTAAGCTGTTAAGAGCTTTTCGAATTGTCTCACGAGAAGCGCCATATAAATCCATTAATTGATGTTCACTTGGGAGATAGTCGCCAGGCTGATATTGTTGATGTTTGATTTTATCAACTAAGTCTTGGGCGATTACTCCAACTTTAGATTGAGCCATAAAAATCCTCCTTTGTCTTTAATTATATACACTTGATTAGACAAGTAAAG
>DBFNNF010000203.1:0-1920 GCA_048407585.1 Lactobacillus johnsonii
ATAAAATGTGAGGAAATTAATTATGAAAAATTGGGGTTTAACAGCCATGTACATTGTCGTAATGTTACTAGGCTTCTTTGAATTGTATCGTACCTTCAGATTTTATAAGTGGGATAAAAAGGCAAAACAACTTGCTACTGCACCTTATGTAATATACTTTGGAACCTTCATTAGTGCAGTATTGATTATCGTACCGGTCATGTTCTTGTTAGGGGATACGAATCCTTATATTCCACACTTTTTATATGTTATTCTAGGAATTATTTTAATTATCGTATCACTTTTAATGTACTGGCGTGGACATCAAATGGCTAAAAAGTTAGGTAAGGATGATAGTAATTTAGCCGTTTGGCAAATTTATTTAATTAGTACGGTAATTCTATTTAGTGGATTTGTAAATTTCTTTAAGTAAATTATTTGATAAAAATAGCCACATGAACCTGAAGAAGTGAAGCTAACCCCTAAAGTTGGACGTTAGTTTTAAATAAATTCTTTTAAAGCTTGATTTCGATATTCTATCGGAGTCAGGCTTTTTTTCTTGTGTCTGATTCTTTCTTGATTATAATATTTTATCCAACTTTCCATTCGTTTAATTAGTTCTTTTTTTGTTTTAAAGTGATGTGTGTAATAGTCTATTTCTACTTTCATAGTATGGAAAAAGCTTTCCATAGCCGCATTATCATGGCAGGTTGCTCTACGTGACATACTTTGAAAAATATTATGCTTTCTTAATTCGTGCCGATATGCGTTAGATTGGTACTGAATGCCTTGATCGCTATGGACGGTCATGCGATATTGAAGCTTGGGACGTGCTTTAAAAACTTCCCTTAAGCCTTGAATAACATATTGTGTTAGTGGTCGATCAGTAATTGTGTAGCTGATAATTTCGCCACTACATAAGTCCTTAAATGGCGATAAATAAACTCGATCGTTAATTGTTCTATTGCCATAGCGAAATTCACTAATATCTGTGACAACCTTTTGATAAGGACGATCAGTAATAAATTTTTGATGTAAGCGATTCTTAGCTTTCTTATTTTGAGGACCTTTAGATGAATCATACTTACCTGCTCGACGGTTATATTTTTTAGCCAACAGATTATATTCTTTCATTAATCGATATACACGTTTATGATTGATGATCAAATTGTATGTACGTTTTAAAGCATCAGTTACTGTCCAATAGCCATACCCAGAATTACGTTTCTTAATATCTGTAATTAGTGATACAAGCTTTTTATCACTAAGCTTTTTGACCTTTGGATGGCTTTTATATTCATATGTACTCTTAGAAAGACTAGTAAAAGGGAGGATCTCCTTTAGACTAAATTTGTATTCTTGCCTTAGTTCTGTGATGATTCGTCTTTCTTCTTCAGATGTCCGCGCTTCTGAACTAAGGCATCTAATTTTTTTAAGTATTCAACTTCAACGTGTAAAGCTCGATTTTCTAGTCGTAGTCTCTCAAGCTCAGAGAGTTCACTTTTATTTAACTTTTTATGTTTAACTTTCTTATGCATAGTTGGTCTTCCTTGCTTAATAAAGAGGGCATCAATACCACCTTCTTCATATGCACGTTGCCAATTTGTAATAATTCCAGTATTAGAGATTCCATATTTTAGTGCGGTGGCTTGATAGCTTTCATTATGTTCTTTCCTCCAGTTTAAAACCTCTAATTTAAATTGACCACTATATTTTTTACGAGTACGTTTTGTAATTAAACCAGCTTTTCCATATTTCTTAAATAATATAATCCATCTGTCAATTGTAGAATGTGATGGGATATTCAACTCACATTGAATCTGTCTACTCCCAAGACCTTTTTTATATAATTCAATTGCTTTTAATTTAGTTTCAACTGTATATTTACTCATAGTAAAACCCCCAGGTTGGATTTATGTCCAACTCTGGGGGTTAACTTCA
>DBFNNF010000204.1:0-3859 GCA_048407585.1 Lactobacillus johnsonii
TTTTGCATGGTCTTATTAACTTTTAGCTTCACTACTTGAGTTTTAATCATTGCTTCACCTCCTAAAATACAAACATAAGTTTATCTAAGGAAGGAAAGCAAAACAAGTAAGTATTGAATTAAAGCTTATTTTCCATGTTTAACTTTCTAAATAAGCTATTTTTCCATCTTCTTCTATAAATTTCTATATTTTTGTTAACAGTTAATCAGCTCCTTTATGAAAATATCTACTAATATTCTATTATTTTCTTAGAAATTTTGATATTGAATTGCTTTAAAAGAGGGATGAGAGTATACTGTAAGAGTTGTATTTGTGGAAACCTCACATCTGCAACCGCACGTTTATGAGGTTAGAAGAGAATTAACGTTAATTCCACCTCATGCGGCGAGTCTAAGTATTTTTTCGGAGGTGTACAAATGTACGCAGTTATTAAAACCGGTGGTAAGCAATACAAGGTTGCTAAGGGCGACAGCGTTTTTGTTGAAAAACTTGAAGTTAAGCCTGGTGACGAAGTAACTTTTGATGAAGTTATTCTTGTAAACGATGGTAAATCAACTAAGATTGGTACTCCAGTAGTTGAAGGTGCTAAAGTTGTTGCTAAAGTTGAAAAGCAAGGCAAAGAAAAGAAAGTTGTTACTTTCAAGTACAAGCCTAAGAAGCACTCACATACTAAGTATGGTCACCGTCAACCTTACACTAAGGTAACTATCGAAAGCATTGAAGCTTAATTAAGGGGTGAAACAAATTATGATGATTAATAATCTTGAAGCACTTAAATTATTTGCCCACCACAAGGGTGGTGGTTCAACTGCTAACGGTCGTAACTCAGCTGGTCGTCGTTTAGGCGCAAAGCGTGCTGATGGTCAAAAGATCAATGCAGGTTCAATCATTTTCCGTCAACGCGGTACTAAGATCCACCCAGGTAAGAACGTTGGTATCGGTGGCGACGACACTTTGTTTGCTTTAACTAGTGGCGTTGTTAAATTCGAACGTTTGGGCAGAGATCGTAAACAAGTTTCTGTTTACCCAGTTGAAGAAGCAAAATAATTTTCTTTTGCAGGCTGGACGTCCCTAAGGAACGTTCAGTCTTTTTTTATCTACTCAGGAGGATCCAAGCCTATGTCTTCAGATCAAGAGTTATTAACTTTACTTAATAATCGAATTAGTAAAACTACTAAATTGATTAAAGAAAAGCGGGCAGATGCGTTAGTCATTTTTAATCAAGCTAATTATCGCTTTTTAACCAATTTTTCTGGTGAAGAAGCTGAACTTATTTTAACTGCAAATGGAGATCGCGTTTTATTATCTGATTCACGTTTCAAGGACCAAATTCGTCATCAAGCACCTGGCGAAATGAAGGTAATTATGCAAACTATGGACGTGGTAAAAGAAATAGCCGGACAACTAAAGCAGCTAGATGTTAAAACTGTTCTAGTTGAAGGAGAATTTATTTCTGCAACTCAATTTGAGGCTCTTAAGCAGGCTTGTCCTGATCTTAATTTTATTTTAAATGCTGAATTAGTAGAAACAGTTCGTAACATAAAAGATGAGCTAGAATTAGAAACTTTGCAAAAGGCAATTGATATTTCAGCTCAAAGTTTTAAAGAAATTTTGCCTTTAATTGAGCCGGGGGTTAGTGAGCGTGCTATTGGGGCAAAATTAGATTATTTGTTCAAAATGAATGGTGGAGATGGCCCTTCGTTTGAGACAATAATTGCTTCCGGATACCGCGGTAGTTGGGCCCATGGTGTTGCGAGTGATAAAAAGATTCAAAAGGGTGAATTAATTGTAATTGACTTTGGAAGTTTTTATCATGGTTATACCGCAGATATTACTAGAACAGTTGCTTTAGGTCACGTAGAGCCTGAACTAGAAAAAATATATTATATTGTACTAGAAGCACAAAAACGGGGAATTGCAGCTGCAATTGCTGGAAATACTGGTAAAGATATCGATCAAGCTGGTAGAAGTTACATTAGAGAGCAAGGTTATGGAGAGTACTTTGGTCACGGTATTGGTCATGGAATTGGCTTAGAAGTACATGAACTTTGTACACCTGCAATGCCATATAGTAAAGAAGTTATGAAAAATAATATGGCAATCACGGTCGAGCCAGGAATTTATTTGCCAGACCGTGGCGGTGTTAGAATTGAAGATGATGTTTTAATTAAAGATAATCATCCTTATGTAATGTCACAGTTACCAAAAGATGAACTTTTAATCTTATAATTTTGTGTAATTATGCGGTTAATGTTGCGAAACAATAGATAAGATTGGTAAGATAAGTAAGTGTAGAAATGAGGTAATTTTACTATGACAATGATCTCAGTTAATGAATTTAAAAATGGATTAACTATTGAATATAACAATGATTTATGGCGTATTGTTGAATTCCAACACGTTAAGCCAGGTAAAGGTAGTGCCTTTGTTCGTTCAAAACTTAAGAGTTTAAGAACTGGTGCAGTTCAAGAATATACTTTCCGTTCAACTGCTAAAGTAAATACTGCTGATATTCAAACTAAGGCAATGCAATACTTATACAATGATGGTACAAGTTTTGTATTTATGGATACTAATACTTATGAACAACTTGAAATTCCAGAAGCTCAAGTTGAAAGAGAATCCAAGTTCTTGAAAGAAAACATGGTAGTTAACGTTATTACTCATGAAGGTGAAACTTTGGGTGTTGACTTACCAAATACAGTTGATCTTGAAGTTGCAGAAACTGAACCTAATATTAAGGGTGATACATCTTCCGGTGGTGGTAAGCCAGCAACTATGGAAACCGGCTTAGTAGTTAACGTACCATTCTTTATTAACCAAGGTGATGTATTAACTATTAATACCGCTGATGGTACTTATGTTTCTCGTGCAAACAAATAGTTTTTGAGGTAAAAAATATGGCTGATAATTCAACGATTCTTTTATCAAGCAATGACAAAGGCGATGAAACCCGAGTTGACCTTGGTGTTTTAGAGGTTATTCTAGGAATTGCTGCCAGAAAAGTCGATGGCGTCAGCGAAATGCGTGGGACGCTAAAAACTGGCATCGATACTCTTTTTGGTCGTTCTAACCAAGGTAAAGGTGTTTCCCTAAGTGTTGAAGACGATAAGTTAACTGCTGATGTTTATACTTATCTTGACTACGGTGTAAATGTGCCAAAAGTATGCGTCCAACTGCAAAAGAATCTAACTTTGCAATTGAAGCAAATGACAGATTTAGATTTAACTCAAATTAATGTTCATGTAGTTGGCTTAGTTTCAGAAGCAGACGAGACTGAAGTAAAGGCTGACACGGAAGCACTTTTCCCAGATGATAAAGAGGACGAGGCTAAAGACTAAATGACACAGCATGAGATGAGAAGAATTGCTATGCAAGCAATTTATTTGGCTAACCAAGGTAAATTAACTGATGCAGAGGAAGTTTGTCAAAAAGCTTTAAAGGCTTTGGAATTGAAAGATTTCCCAGACTATTCTGCAGAATTAGTTAATGGTGTTTTAGCAAATAAAGAAGCACTTGATGAGCAATTAAGTAAATATTTAAAAAAGGGTTGGCGTCTTAATAGAATTAACGAAATTGACTTGGCAATCCTTGAAGTAGCTCTTTATGAAATGCAAAATAGCAAAGTAATTGATCCTGTAGCTGCTTTAAATGAAGCTTTAAATTTATGTGATGAATTTAGCTCTAAGGAATCTAAAAAGTTTATTAATGGTCTCTTGGCCAATTTCATTAAGAAAGACTAACTAATGAGTCGGCTCGTTGAGCCGGCTTTTTTTATGAGGTGATTAAGTGAAAAAATTACTAGAAGGAAAAACTCCTGCAAATGAAATTAAAGAGAACTTGATAGAAGAAATAAAAA
>DBFNNF010000205.1:0-2976 GCA_048407585.1 Lactobacillus johnsonii
TAAGTATCAAATTCTAAGCGATGAAATCTACCAAGAAATTGGTGGTATAAATAATGTTGAATCATTGATCCATTGTATGACAAGACTCAGAATTAAAATCAGAGATATGTCTAAAGTAAATATGGAGAAATTGAAAAAGATAAATGGTGTATTAGGAGTAGTTGAAGCTGATACACTGGAAATTGTTTTAGGACCAGGCGTTAATACTAAGGTTGCAACGATAATGAATAATGAGGCTGGTGTAAAGGAAGGGGAAACTTTTCCTGAAACAAGCTCATATCAATCTAATAAAAGTGAAGTTGAAAAGAAAGCTGCTGAAGTTCATGCAGCTCATAAAGCTTCTCTAAAAAAGACTTGGTGGCGTTCAGCTCTTCAACATATTTCGGCAATTTTTGTACCATTAATACCTGCATTTGTAGGTGCTGGACTAATTTCTGGTGTTGCGGGAATTCTGAGAAACTTGTTAACTGCTAAAGTATTGCCGATGTCCTGGAATCTTGGCGTAACAGTATTAGCAATGATTTCTAGTGCCTTATTCGCATATTTGAATATTTATGTAGGTATTAATACAGCAAAAGAATTTGGGGCTACTCCAGGCTTGGGTGGTATCATTGGTGGTATTGTTTACTTACCTGGTATTGTTGCTCCAGTAACTATTCCTAATATTTTTGATGGAAAACCTTTAGCTGCTGGTCAAGGCGGTATCATCGGTGTTTTATTGGGAGTTTGGCTCTTATCTTATGTTGAAAAATTCTTCCATAAGCATATTGCTGATTCTGTAGATATTATTTTTACACCATTTTTGACAATACTAATAATGGGATTGTTTACAATTTTTGTAATTATGCCCTTGGCAGGATGGTTCTCTAATTCCCTTGTAGGTGGAATTAATTGGGTGCTAAAAGTTGGTGGACCAATCTCAGGATTTATTTTAGGATTATTCTTCCTTCCTATGGTAATGCTAGGTTTACACCAAATTTTAACCCCTATCCATCTAGAAATGATTCAAAAACTTGGATTTACCCCTCTTCTCCCTATCTTAGCTATGGCCGGAGGTGGTCAAGTAGGAGCTGCAATTGCTTTATGGGTAAAGTGTCGTAAAAATAAACAATTAGTCAATATGATTAAAGGTGCCTTACCAGTTGGTATCTTAGGCGTCGGAGAGCCATTAATCTATGGTGTTACATTACCATTAGGACGTCCATTTATTACTGCTTGTGTTGGTGGTGGTATTGGTGGTGCTGTAGTTGCTGCTTTTGGTCAAGTTGGCTCAATAGCTATCGGGCCTTCAGGTGTAGCCTTGATTCCATTAATTGCTCATAACATGTGGTGGGCTTATGTATTAGGTTTGTTAGCTTCTTATGTTGGTGGTTTTATTGCTACTTACTTCTGGGGTGTTCCGAAAGAGGCTATGCTTCCTGCAGATGAGGCTGATGCTGAAGTTAAAGAACGAAGAGAAGCTGAGGAGCAAGCATATAATTTGAATATGTCTACTTCAGGTGAAAATGAGGTAAAAGATAACGCTAAATTAACAACACAAGAAATTGTTGCTCCAGTAGATGGACAAATTGAAGAGTTAGATGAAGTTGAAGACCAAGTATTTTCACAAAAAATGCTTGGAGAAGGATTTGCTATTATTCCAAAAGATGGGAAAATTGTTGCTCCTGTTGATGGGAAGGTAGTTAGTGTAATGTCTACAAAACATGCCTTAACTTTAAAATCAACTAAAGGAAATTTGGAGATTTTATTGCATATGGGTTTGGATACTGTAGAACTAAAGGGCCGTCCTTTTGATATCAAAGTAAAAGAAAATGACATAGTAAAAGCCGGACAACCTGTTGCACAAATGGATATTGGAAAAATAAAAGAAGCTGGAAAGGATCCAATCGTAATTATGACTATTACTAACATGGATGATGTTTCTAATTTTAAGCTAATTGCTACAGGTGCCGTTAAGGCCGATATGCCCGTATTAAAGATAACTAGTAAGTGAGGATAAAAATGAATATTAAAGATTTAACAACGGAACAACGAAATCCAAAGTCTCTACACATTGATAGCGCCACTCCTCTTGAAATAGTTAAAATAATAAACCAAGAAGATAAAAAAATCGCAGATGCAGTTGGTACTCAAGATAAAGAAATTGCCAAAGCCATTGAATATGCATCAAAAAGATATAGAGAGGGTGGGAGATTAATTTATGTTGGAGCAGGAACTAGCGGAAGATTAGGAATATTAGATGCAGTTGAATTGGTTCCCACCTATAGAATCAATCCTGAAAGAGCAATTGGATTAATTGCTGGTGGACAAAGTGCTATGTTCCGCGCTGTAGAAGGTGCTGAGGACGATCCACAACTAGGAGAGAAAGATTTAAAGGACCTTAAATTAAATGAGAAAGATATTGTAATTGGGCTTGCAGCTAGTGGACGTACCCCTTATGTAATAGGATGCTTGAAATATGCAAATCAGGTAAAAGCTCTTACTATTTCAATAGCATGTGTGAAAAAATCAGAAATTGGAAAATATGCTGATATAGTAATTGAGGCGGTAGTAGGTCCGGAAGTAATAACTGGCTCAACAAGAATGAAGGCTGGTACAGCTCAAAAAATGATTCTGAATATGATATCAACAGGCGTTATGATCAAACAAGGTAAGGTTTATGAAAATGTAATGGTAGATGTTATGCCAACAAATTCTAAGCTAGTAGATCGAGCATGTAGAATTATAGAAGTTGCGACAGGTGTTTCAGAGTCAGTAGCAAGCGATACATTAGAAAAAGCAGATATGAACGTTGCAGTTGCTATTACTATGTTGAAAACAGGTGTTGATAAAGAAAAAGCAATGGATATTTTGAAAGAATGTAACGGTAATATTAGTTCGGTAGTTAATAATTATTAAAGAAGGAGGTCAAAAAGTAATATGCTTTTTGGCCTTCTTTTGGAAAGAGTGAATAAATGTTAGGCTTTTCTGTATATT
>DBFNNF010000206.1:0-1789 GCA_048407585.1 Lactobacillus johnsonii
ATTATACAAAAAATATATGAAAATTCATAGAAAATTCACAATTAGCATAAAAAAACACATTTATTGAATCAGAACATGCTCTAAATAGCGCTCTAACCACCTTCACGTTGATAAGTATACTGGCACCCCCCCCCAGAAATCAACCTAACTTCGGCAAAAATACAGTTTTCGTTATTTAATTTGCTGCGTTTTTTATTTAATTTTTCAAAGCGTTTTTCAATTTAACCAGCAAATTCTTCTTCACTCTCTGCAAAGTTCTCCTTGAACATCCCGCCACTTCAACCAAATTTGTAATTTCTTTTTGTGCGAGCAAATGTTCAAAAAACACTAGTTTTTCAATTCCATTTAATTCCTGGACTTTATCTTTCAAAATTATTAAGTTATCCCATTCAATTTTTTCTTTCTTAAATTCAAGCTCGTTATTTATCTCTTCGCTTCTTTCTTCGCGGCGTTGAATCTTTCTTAATTCATCTAACGTATGCCAAAGAACCTTCTTAAAGGCCAGCCGATCAATATCTTGACCCGGACTCTTCTCAAGCATCCCCGCATAAATCAAAACTCCATCCTGGACCAAGTCCGCATATTCTTGATAGTCTTTTCGCACACCAGCTGCCTTAATTGCTCCGCAAACCAAGCGGCGATTTTCCCAGGCTTTAATAAAATTCTCTTCTTTAATCATGTGACCATTCCTTTAAGTAATGTCACAAGCGCTTGTGCAGATATTAGACTATCAGGAACGCAATTTTTCTAAAATCCAAGACCGACCTCCTACAAAAGCCTGCTGCACTGCGATTCCTATTTTTCTCTCTTTTTCCTTTCTATCTCTTTATCCTTCACCATATTTCTTGTAAAGAAAAAGCACGCTTTTTTAAGCGTGCTACAGGATTGATTTTATTCTTCTAGATAATCGATAAATCAAATTATGGTCATTTATCTGCCAATCTTTGATATCAAAGAAGTCAGCACAATGTCGACCATAATTACGATGAAATTCTTCAATTGCTTCTTCAGCAAGTTCAGTTAAATTTAAGGCATTTTGAATCTTAGTTAAGTAAAAGTATTCTTGGTTAGCTACTAGACTATTCTTTCTGCACTTACATAAGTTTAGATGAAAACCATGCGACTTAGCATAGCCTACTAGCATTTGTCCTAAAACATGATTATGGGTAATGGCTTCTCCCAGTCGCTTATACATATTCGGTGCACAGTCTTCAAACTCAAAGTTATAACTATAACCATTCTCTTGATAGGAAAAAGTAACGCGACCATTTTCTTGTTGTACCGTCTGCATATGATGTAAGCCAATCCAAGAAGTATGCCTTTCTGAATGGGCTCGAAGTGAAAAGTAGGCAATTTCTCCTAAAGAAATTGTATGACGGTAGTAAAAGCCCAGTTCTTTTTGTAGTTTCTTTTGTAAAACTGCTCCTAAAATCAGCTTGTGCTTTAACAGATGGTTAATTAGTTGCCGGCTATTTTTTTGGCATAAAATAATACCAGCTTTTTTATCAAAAATTACTGACTGGTATTTCCCCTTAATGGGATTAGTGTGGAAGTCATACAAGGCGACCATATTCTCATTTAGTTCATAATCTGGTGCTTCTGACACAAAGGGGAGAAGATTGTCACTGATATTGTGATCTAACCTTTGCTTAATGCAGTCTTTAGACCAAGTATTTAAGTTTTCATTAGTTGGTAAACCAATGTTAAAAAGATTTAGTTTATTATTCATTGTCATCTCCTTTTTCTATTAAATAACATTTTTTATTCAATAATATAATAATACCAAAAA
>DBFNNF010000207.1:0-8418 GCA_048407585.1 Lactobacillus johnsonii
GGTCATCTAATATACTTCGAAAAGAAGAAAAATCTACAGAAGAAAAAATTAATCTAAATTTTGAAGATACCCAGGTTGTTCCTAAAGAAATAAAAGAGATGATTGAGTCCTATCAATATTCTTTACCAGGATCGGTTCGTAGAGAACAAAATTTTTATTTACAGGGTAAATTAATGGCCTCATACGAAGATCACTATGAAGGAAAACAATCTTTCTTACGATATTATCCAACTTACCATGACTTAACAGTGGGGCAGGCAAGAACGTATTTCACTTGGCGTACAAAAATTAGACAAAATATCTATGAAAAAATATCAGACTCATATGCTTACATTTATTTGTATGAATTACTAAACGGAATTGGAATTAAGAATCCAGAAGAAGGATTAGATAAGTTAATTACTTTTAATAAAAATTATGCGCAAAAATTTTCACCGGAAATAGGAGCTTATCTTGAAAGATGGATTCGTGATTACATTGTTTTTTACAATATAAATAAAGCAAATAATACGTTTTTTGTTAAAGAGCAAGATAATGATAAAAAGTATGAACGGTTGCTATCACCAGATCAATTTTCTAGGCACGAAGTTGCAGAAAACTTAATGAAGTTATCTAATTATAAGATTAGCAATTGTCCCTTGTATAAAAAGAATATAGAAAAATTTGAGCATCTTTTGGTTCTAATTTGGTGCAAAATTTTAGATTTACGTAACGAGGGATTTGATTTTTTTACTAGTTATATTGCTTATAAAAATCAAATGACAATTCAATTATTTTCGGCCGCTGTATTTAATCATCAGCTAAAGCCAAAGATAACTAGCTATGAAATTGACCAAATTAGAAAATATTTTTATGATGAAGAAAAGAATACCTGGTATTGTGAGTCGTACTGGGGACTGACTGGTCAAAAAAGTATTATGGGTAATTTTTTGCATGAAGTAGATCGTGAAATAAGACTAAGTTTTAATTTGGGACGAAACTTAAAACCTAGAAAAATAGAGAAGCATTATCTTAAAGCTATTAGGGATGGAATTAAGGAATATCAAATAGAGGAACAAAAATTAAAACAGCCTAAAATTGAATTTAACCTGTCCCAGTTATCTACAATTCGAGAGGATGCAGCGGGGACTCGAGACAGTTTATTAACTGAAGAAGAACTTCAAGCTGAGCAAGAAGAAAAGAAGCAAATTGAAGAAGCTGTTGTAGATGATGAACAGGAAGACTATGGGTTGAGCTCAGAAGAGAAGACCACCATAACTTTGCTTTTAAAAGGAAAAGATCTAAATAAATATCTTAAAGAGCATCATTTAATGGCTGCCGTTATAATTGATGACATAAATGAAAAAATGTTTGATGAATTTGGTGATAATGTCATTGAGTTTATAAATGATATACCTACAGTAATTGAAGATTATCAAGAAGATTTAGAAGATATGTTTTTGAAAGGAACAAACTAAAGTATGGCTATTAATAAAAATAGAAAAGTGCCTAAAAGAATAGCTCAAACTATTTTGAATTCTTTAAAAGGTGGGGTAGTACCTAGAATCGGATTACCATACATTACTGTTGGAAGAAAAGCCGAAGTTGAAGCTTTGTTACATGATGTAGAGCTGATCAAAGATGGAGGAGCTTCTTTTAGATTTATAGTGGGTCGCTATGGCTCGGGAAAGAGTTTCTTACTTCAAACTATTAGAAATTATGTAATGGATAAAAATTTTGTTGTGGTTGATGCTGATTTATCGCCAGAAAGACGGCTGCAGGGTGGAAAAGGCCAAGGACTAGCAACTTATCGAGAACTAATTCAAAACCTTTCTACCAAAACTAGACCAGAAGGTGGAGCTCTAACCTTAATTTTGGATCGCTGGATTAATTCGGTTCAAATGCAAGTTAGATCAGATACGGGATTAAATGATGATACTCCAGCTTTTGAAGACGCAGTTAATAAGAAAATTTATGCAGTAATTTCTAATCTTTCTGAGTTAGTACACGGGTTTGATTTTGCGAAGTTACTTGAAATGTATTATCAAGCCTATATCAATGATGATGAGGAAACAAAAGCCAAAGTTGTTAAGTGGTTTAGAGGTGAATATGCCAATAAAACACAGGCTAAGAAAGAATTAGGAGTCGATATTGTAATATCTGATGACGATTGG
This sequence comes from Lactobacillus johnsonii, assembly GCA_048407585.1. Taxonomy (GTDB): domain Bacteria; phylum Bacillota; class Bacilli; order Lactobacillales; family Lactobacillaceae; genus Lactobacillus; species Lactobacillus johnsonii_C. The sequence continues at coordinate 2,154 of DBFNNF010000207.1, forward strand.
TATGAGTATTTAAAATTATTCGCATCATTTTTTAGACAAGCTGGATATGCGGGCTTGATGATTATGATTGATGAGTTAGTCAATATCTATAAAATCCCGAATAGTATTAGCCGCCAATATAACTATGAGAAGATATTAACAATGTACAACGATGCCTTACAAGGAAAGTCGAAGTATCTTGGAATTATTATGGGTGGAACCCCGCAGGCAATTGAAGATAAGAGACGCGGAGTATATTCATATGAAGCATTGCGATCACGTCTTGCTAGTGGAAAATTTTCTGAAGCCGGAAATCGAGATATGTACGCACCTGTTATTAAGCTTGATCCTCTTACTCCAGAAGAAATGCTTGTTTTAACTGAAAAACTTGCAGAGATGCATGCTAATCTGTACGGATATGAAAAAACAATTACAGAGGATGATTTACAAAAGTTCATAAAAATTGAATATTCACGTGTGGGAGCATCAACAAATATTACACCACGTGAGATTATTCGTGATTTTATTGAATTATTAGATATTGTTTGGCAAAATCCAGAGACTGACATTGAAAAACTACTTAATTCGGATAAGTTTTCTTATGCCGAATCAGAAGCAGTTTCTAATGAGAAGTCAGATGATTTTGCTGAGTTTAGAATTTAAGTGAAAAATGGATATTTTTACACGTTTTGCTCCCTTTATTCAAGACTATATTTATGAACATGGATGGAAAAGTCTTCGTTCAATTCAAGTTGGAGCAGCAGAAACTATTTTTAATAGTCGCGATAATGTCTTGCTAGCTGCGTCGACTGCTTCTGGTAAGACGGAAGCTGCATTTTTTCCAATTTTAACTGATCTCTATGAAAATCCTCCTCAATCAGTGGGTGTACTGTACATTTCCCCACTAAAAGCATTAATTAATGATCAATATGAACGTTTAAACGAACTTTGTCAGGATGTTGATGTTCCTGTATGGCGTTGGCATGGCGAAGTGACTCAGACACAAAAGAGAAAATTACTTAAACATCCCTCTGGTATTTTACAAATTACACCAGAATCTTTAGAGTCTTTGATGATTAATAAACATATGGATATTCCCAACTTGTTTCATGATCTGAGATATATTGTGATTGATGAATTACATTCCTTTTTAAGATCTGACCGTGGAGGACAAACTTTTTGTTTAATCGAGAGATTATCTAAAATGGCGGGCGTTGATCCTCGTCGTATTGGACTTTCTGCAACAATTGGTGATACAAAATCTGCGGCTGAATTTTTAGGGGCTGGCTCTAAACGTAAAACTACTGTTCCTAAAGTAAAAGGAAGTGGGCAAGTTTGGCGCCTATCAATGGAACACTTTTACGATAATGGCCCACAGGCTGATAGTAATGATTTTGATCCCGCGCAACCAGTTTTAGATGAAAAAAGTGATCAAGCTCCAAACACAGCTGATCCATCAATGGCTTATATTTTTGAACATACACGCGGCAAAAAATGTTTAGTCTTCACTAATAGCCGTGAAGAATGTGAAGCAGTTTGTCAGATATTAAGACAATACTGTGAAGTAAAACATGAGCCAGATCGTTTTTTAATTCATCATGGTAATCTATCGGCCGCTTATCGGCAAACAGCTGAGGCAGAAATGAAAGATGAAGATTCTTTGATGACTACTTGTGCTACCGCCACACTTGAATTAGGCATCGATATTGGAAAATTAGAGCGTGCTTTTCAGATTGATGCGCCATTTACTGTATCTGGATTTTTACAAAGGATGGGGAGGACAGGGCGTAGAGGTAATCCTTCTGAAATGTGGTTTGTAATGCGCGAATCGCATCCTGAATCCCGTGCTATACTTCCTGAGATTATTCCATGGTCTTTATTACAAGGAATTGCTTTAGTTCAACTATATTTAGAAGAAAGATGGGTAGAACCTCCTGAACCCAATCGCTTACCATACAGTTTGCTCTATCATCAGACTATGTCTATTTTAGCTTCGAATGGTGAGATGACGCCTGCAGAGCTAGCTTCGCGAGTATTGACACTGCATTATTTTCGGAATGTTAGTCAAGATGATTATCGAGTATTACTTAGACATCTAATTAAAGAAGATCATATTCAGCAAACTGAAAATGGTGGTCTAATTGTAGGTCTAAGTGGTGAGCGTGTAGTTAATAATTTTAAGTTTTATGCTGTTTTTCAAGAAAATGAAGAATATGCTGTTAAGTCAGAGTCAGAAGAGCTGGGTACTATTGTTAAACCACCACCCGTTGGGGATAAAATAGCGATAGCGGGTCGTGTTTGGGTAGTAGAGGATATAGATCGTAAACGACATCAAGTCTATTGCCATCCTGTTAAAGGACGTATTCCGGCATATTTTGGGGATGTTGCAGGCGATATTCAGCCTAAGATTTTACAAAGAATGAATAAAATTTTAACCGAGCAAAAGAAATACCCCTATCTAATGAAGCATGCTATTGCGCGTCTTAAAGAAGTGCGTGATACTGCTAAAACTTCGGGTATGCTAGAAAGTAACTTGATTAACTTAGGTGGAAAAATGTGGTGTCTCTTTCCGTGGACAGGGACATATGCATTCTTAGCTTTAGAAAGATTAATCAAAATTAAGTGTGCTAAGCGAATTGGTTTGCGTGGTTTTAATTCTAGTCGTCCGTATTTTATGCAATTTGCAATGGATGTAAGTAAAGAAGAATTTTTGAAAATTTTAGTAGAAGAAGCTAATAAAGATTTTGACCCATTAGAGCTAGTGTATCCAAATGAAGTACCTGTATTTGATAAATATGATGAATGTCTGCCCGATGAATTAGTGAGAAAAGAATTTGCTCATAGTATTTTAGATATTGAAGAAATGAGAAAATGCGTTAATAAACTGCAATAAAAAAATCCATTCAGTCGTGATGATTGAATGGATTTTTTTGATTTATTTATCTTCGTAACCCTTTGGATGGCTCTTGTGCCAGTTCCAAGCAGTAGCAATTACGTCATCAACATCTTCGTGTTTTGGCTTCCAGCCTAAAACTTTACGAGCTTTGCTTGAATCAGCAACTAAAGAATCAGGGTCTCCGCCTCTTCTTGCACCAATAGTGTAAGGAATGTCGATACCAGTAACTTTCTTAGCAGCTTCAAGAATTTCTAAGTTAGAGTATCCTTGGGCAGTACCTAAGTTAAAGACATCAGATTTATTAGTGTCCATCACATGCTTAAGAGCTAAGATATGAGCATCAATTAGGTCCTCAACTTGAACATAGTCACGGACGTTAGTACCATCTTTAGTGTTATAGTCATCACCAAAAATAGTGAAGTTGCCGTCGCCTGCAATAGCACTCTTTAAAATGTTAGGAATCAAGTGAGTTTCAGGTCCGTGATCTTCACCGATTGAACCATCACTTGAAGCACCAGCTACATTGAAGTAACGAAGGGCGATTGACTTAATACCATTAGCCTTGTCAGCCCAGTGCATAATCTTTTCCATCATCATCTTAGTTTCACCATATGGGTTAATTGGATTTAATGGAGTGTCTTCAGTAATTGGTAATTTTTCAGGAATACCGTAAGTAGCAGCACTAGAAGAGAAGACTAAATATTTAACTTTAGCATCTTCCATAGCTTGAAGTAGTGAAATCATCCCGGAAACATTATTATCGTAGTATTTCAAAGGTTTCTTAACTGATTCACCAACTAATGAGTAAGCAGCAAAGTGCATTACTGCGTCAATATTTTCATCACGCAAGATTTTGCTTACTAAATTAGTATCTTCAATGTCACCTTGATAGAATTTAGCTCTCTTGTCCACGGCCTTTCTGTGACCAGTGTAAAGAGAATCAAGGACAACAACATCGTTTCCTTCTTCAATTAATTTTCTAACAGCGTGAGAGCCAATGTAACCAGCTCCGCCGATAACTAATACTCGCATTAACGTGTTACTCCTTTTTAAATAAATAATAACCGAATCAAGTTAATTTTATCATACTAGATTAGTTTGAAAATTCTGATTTGAAAATTTGTGCATTATTGCTACCGTGAATATCGATAACTGCAAAATCTACTTCTTTTATTGAAGAGGGATGAGAAAAAACATCATGCCACATTTTAGCAACTTCTTTTGAAGAAAAGCCAAATGCTCCTGCTCCCCATGCACCTAAAACTAAATAATCTATTTGTTGATCTTCAGCTATGTTTTTAACAAAATACATTCGATTTTTTAAAGTCATGCAAGCCTCTTCATAAGAAATGTTATATAGTTGGGCTTCCCTATAATAGGGGGCTGCGCAGGTAATTACATTGATTGTATTTATCAATGTACCATCAAGATTAGTAAAGACGACATTGGGACTATAGATAGCACGATTACGATAAAGATGATAATTTATATGCTGATTATTCCATTCATAGTATTTATTAAAATTACTTATTATTGATATAGATTAGATTGATGACATAATATTTCCTCTTGAGCAGTTGCTCCTTGTAAATACCTGCCACCAGGTGAAAGATAATCAGCAAAGTTTAAGAGGGCAATTTTACAAGCAAAATATTTTTCTTTTAAATCAACGGCCGCATGGGCTGAACTTAAATTTACAAATTTAAGTTTAGAATACTTGTGACCTGTGTGTAAAAAAGTATCTTGTTCATTATAAATTCTACTTTGTTGGATACTTAACATAGTATTAACAGAGTATTTTTCTTTCATTAGTATAGTATGTTGATTAGCCATAACTGTATAATTATGGAACAATTTTGTATCCTCATTTTTTCTTCTAGTAAATATTTATATAAAAATTATAGGCATAAAAGATGCAAATTAATATTTTATGTATAAAATAATAGTTAAAAGAATAAACTTGTAAAAAGTAAGAGGAAAATGATATGGAGACAATTAAAAACATAATTATCGGCTTTGGAAAAGGTGGGAAAACCTTAGCTAAGTTTTTAGCACAAAAGGGAGAAGAAGTATTAGTAATTGAAAAATCTAATAAGATGTATGGAGGTACTTGTATTAATATTGCCTGCCTACCTTCAAAAAGATTAATTATTGAAGCCGCAAATGGTGTTTCTTATGTAGATGCAGTAAATGGTAAAAATGAAATGACTGCACAATTGCGGGAGAAAAACTATCATATGCTTGCAGACGAAAAGACTGTAACTGTATTAGATGGAGAAGCGCATTTTATTGCTGATCATGAAATTGAAGTAAAACTTTCTAATGGTAAAAAGGTTCAGTATAAAGGAGACCGTATTTTCATTAATACTGGTGCTGTTCCAGTGATGTTACCAATCCCGGGCTTAAAAGAAAGCAAGTATATCCTTGATTCAACTCAAGCCATGGATGAAAAGAAGATGCCAAAGAATTTAACAATTATTGGAGCGGGATATATTGGGTTGGAATTTGCTAGCATGTTCGCAAAATATGGTAGTAAAGTTACAGTTCTTGATCATAATAAGGAATTTTTAGCCCGTGAAGATGAGGATATTAGTAATGCAGTAAGAAAAGATATGGAAGATGCTGGTATTAAGTTTGAACTTGGTGTTGATATTGAAAAGATTACTGATGAAATAACTGATGCAAAAATTACCTATCAAATAAATGGAAAAAGAAAGACGATTAATGCAGACCGAATTTTGGTAGCAACTGGTCGTAAGCCAAATACTGAAAACCTAGGTTTAGAAAATACTGCAATTGAAACGACTGATCGTGGCGCTATAAAAGTAGATGATTTTCTAAGAACTACTGTGGATAATGTATGGGCAATTGGGGATGTTAAAGGGGGTCTTCAATTTACCTATATTTCTTTAGATGATTTTAGAATTATTAAAGATCAATTGTTTGGCACAGGTGCTCGCATGGTCAGTGACCGAAAGGTAGTTCCTTATAGTGTATTTATTTCACCTGCCTTGTCTCAAGTTGGTTTAAATGAGAAGCAAGCAAATAAATTAGGAAAAGAATACAAGTTATTTAAGTTGCCCGTTACAGCAATTCCTAAAGCAAAAGTTGCAAAAGATAATAGAGGTTTATTTAAGGCACTCGTTGACCCAGAAACTGAAAAAATTCTAGGGGCTACACTTTATGGAATTGAGTCATATGAATTGATTAACATGATTTCTTTAGCGATGAAGGCCCATTTATCCTATACGGTTTTAAGAGATCAGATTTATACGCATCCGACAATGTCTGAAGCTTTTAATGACTTATTTAAATAAATTAATTGTAAAAATCCAAATTTCATGAAAAAAGCAAAAATTACTTTTATAATGTAAGTAATTAAAGAAATGA
>DBFNNF010000208.1:0-9831 GCA_048407585.1 Lactobacillus johnsonii
AAATTATATTTACTTAACGAAAATGATAGGTTATAATTTAAACATAAATTAAATTACAACTTAGCGAGGTAAAAAGAGATGAAAATTACTAATAAGTTAGCAACAGCAACATTAGTTTCAGGAGCTATGCTTTTAGCCGCAAACAAACCTAATACTGCTCAAGCTGCAGATGTTAATGACAATAATAGCAATGTGACAAAATCCGAAGTAAAACAAAAAGCTGCAGAAACAGCAAGTACTGTAACTAAGGAACAAGCACAAGCTGATGTTAAAGAAGCACAAAACCAAAAAGATGTAGCACAATCTAAAGTAACTGAGCTTCAAACAAAAGCAGAAGAAGCAGAAAAGGATGCTGCAGCTGCTCAACAAAAAGTTGCAGATGCAACTAAATCTCATGATGCTGCTCAAGAAACAATTAAAGAAGCAACACCAGAGCGTATTGAACAAGTAAAAAATAATATTGAATCTCAACAACAAGAAGTTGCAAATCAACAAGCTAACCAAGATCAAGCTCAAAAAGAGTTTAACCAAAAGAGCCAAGAGCTTACCAAAGCACAAAACGCATTGAACGATGCTAAAAATGCTGAAACCAAAGCACAAAGTAATGCTAATGCTGCAAATCAAGCAGTTAAGGATGCTCAATCAGCTTTAAACGCTAATAAAAATGAAATTGCACAAGCTCAACAAAATGTAAATAATGCTGAAAATCATGTTTTAGCTATTGAAAAGACAATTCAAGATGCAAATGCAAATAAGACTAATCTTGAAAACAACCTTGATCAAGCACAAAACGCAGTATCTCAAGCTCAAAAAGATTTTGATGCTAAAAGTACAGCACTAGATCAAGCCAATGCTAAAGTGAATGAAGCAGAATTAGCTAAGAGTCAACTTCAAGGTGATGTAGATTATTATCAATCAAAAGTTGATGCAATTAATACTATTACAATGCCTGCAGGTTATAACAAATTAAACCAATACGGTATGCCTGCTAGCATTAATGCAGATGCTGCTCATAAGGGCATGGAACTAAATCACTATAAACATGATTTAGATGCTCAGAAAGAAGACATAAAAAGTATTCCAAATCCTAATGGTGAGGGAACTCTACTTCAATTAACTGATGCCCAACAAAAAGAATTAACTTTATGGACTGCAAATCTTTTAAATAGTGTTAGAGAACAACTTGGCTTTAAAAATAAAGTAGTAGTAACGCAAATGTCACTGGATTATGCAAAATATGTTGCAGATCATTCGACTGTTAAAGGTTTTGATCATGATCAGACAGCTATTACTGGTGCAGAAGATATGATTGGCGGTGCTCGTCAAGCTTCTGAATCACTTGGATTAGGCGGCAGAATTCAAAATATGGATGATGCTAAAGAATCTATTTATGACTGCATCGTAGAAATGTTATTTGATGACGATGAACAAGGCGGTACTTGGGGACATGCTTTTCAATTAAGTGGAATGGATTTTCATGGTTTTCCATATGAATATTTAGGCGTGGCATTTAGACCAGATACCAACTTTGTGATTTTTGATTCTTTCTATCCCTTAGATGACGAAAAAGTTAAAGAAAGTGACTTTTTAACTATTCCAGATAATTCTGAGTTAAAGGCTAAATTAGCAGAGGCAAAAGCTAAACTTGCTCCAAAACAAACTGAATACGAAATGGCTGTAAAAGGTCAAAAAAATGCTAAAGTGGCTTATAATAATGCTTCTGCTCATTTACTGAGTGCTAAAAATCATTTAGCATCCCTAAACAAGGCAATTGCTGATGTAAATAGCCAACTTTCAAAGATGAATGTTGAGCTAGATAAGGCTAAAACAAGTGTAGAGAGTGCAAAAACAACATTAGCAACTCTTACTGCTCCTGTAGCAGAAAAAGAGGCTAATGTTGCTAAAGCTAAAGATAAATTTGATGTAGCTGTAGCAGATTTACATCAAAAACAAGCTGATGTTAGTTTAAACCAAAAACTTGTAAATAGCTCGAAAGATGCTTACAACAAGGCACAATTTGATTTAAATAATGCTAAAAATGCTGTAAAACAAGCTCAAAGCAAGTTAAACGGCTTAAAGGAAAAATTAGCATCACTCCAAAATGCTAAAGAAAATGAAGCTGAAGCAGCAAATAAACTTAACACAGCAAAAGCAGAACTTGAAGAAGCACAAAAAGCCAGTGAAGATGCTCAAGCATCTCTTACTGATGCTAAAAAGGTATTAGCAGAAAAAGAAGCAGACTTAGAAAAGACAAAGGCTGTTCTAGCTAAGATTGAAACTGAGGAAGCTGCTAAACAAGCAGTTGAAAAGGCTCAAGAAGAAGCTAAAAAAGCTGCTGAAGAGAAAGCAGAAAATACAAACTTCTACAAGGCAGGAGATCAATTAGTTGATTCAAAGGGTCAAGTAATGCCGGTTGACTACACCGTAAGAGAAAACAAAGTATATGATTCAAAAGGTGTATTTATCGGTGTAGTATCTTCTAAGGTTCAAAGTAGAGTAGTTGCTCGTGCAATTGCTAAGGTAGAGTCAAAAGAAGATACGCAGTCAGTTTCAACTTATGTTCCAAAACATGCTGAAGTTAAAGCAAGTAGTGTATTACCATCTACAGGTGCTAAGAACACTAATGTAGCTGGTGTAATTGGTTTAGCAATTGCTAGTGTAGGTAGCTTATTAGGTTTAGGAGCTTCTAAAAGAAAAGAAGAACGTTAAGATTTAAATATTTGTTTTTTAAACGTCCAGTGTAAAAAGCTGGACGTTTTTTGTATGAAAAGAAAAGAAAGGATAGTTAATGAAAACTAGGAAAAGAAGACTAGTTCTGCTAGTTGCAGCAGGATTAACTCTTGGTGGACTAGCTTTTTGTGGTAATGGTCAAGCATATGCGGCTGCTACTAATGCTCCTCAATCCATTCGAGTTGGTAATTCCGGTGATAAATGGGTTACAGTTTCTCAGGGGAAAATAAGAAGTAACATTCGGGGTGATGCTGATAATGCGAACTCCGGATTCCACCGATGCAATATTATCAAACAAGATGGAAAAACAGGACGTGATGCTTACGTATTCTGTATTGACTGGAGTAAAAGAGCACCAAGTAACAGAGAACTTGTAGCTCAATATCAAGCCAATGGTGCTGTTCAATGGCTAGTTACTGACTTTACTAAAGGTCACAATAAGAGCTTTGAAAGTATTGATGGTGTAGATAAAGATGATTATGATCTTGCTGATTACTGGCTATACCAAATCGTAATTCATATGGTTGCTTCACCTAATGCAACTTATAACGGTGATAAAGCAGATGCCTACATGGATCAATTTGATCCGGGAATCAGAAATAAAATCTATCGCTTAAAAGCTGAAGCATTGAAGCATAAAAATGATTCTAGTTCTGAAATTGTATTAAACAGTGCATCCCTTAATTTTGATCCCTCATCATTGAACTTAGGCTCTGGTGATTTACATGGAGACAATTACGAAAAGGGCTTCACTACAAAATCTAAAAACATGCACGATATTCAAGTACATGCTAAAGATTCAAAATATGAAAAATACTTGAGTGGTACAAGAAAAAATGGCTCCAAAATTGATCTCCAAAATATAAATGATGGTGACAATTTAAAAGTCTCAATTCCTTATAAAGATGCTGGTAAAGATGGATTTTCATTCCAAGTTAAAGCTACCGGACACTGGAATAAAGAGGCTAGAGTAGCATGGATTTACGGTGCTGGAAGTGAAGTACAACAAGTAGCTAAATCAACGGTTAAAGCATCTACAGTTCCAATGAATGCAGAAACATTGATGACGGTTAATGTTAAACCATCTCTTGGTAGATTAACTTTTGTTAAGAAAGGTACCGGTAATAATAACAAAGATGTGTTAGCAGGAACGGAGTTTACGTTAACTTCAGATGGTTTTTCACAAACTCAGACTGCGGATAAAGATGGTCGTGTAACTTTTGATAACTTGCCTCTGGGCAAAAAGTATCACTTAAAAGAAGTAAAACAACCCAATAAAAATTACAACGGAAATTATGACAGAGATATTACTGAATTAACTGGTAATAATCCGCAAAAAGAAGTAAATCTTGGTGATATTTATAATACGCAAAGATCTATTGATTTCAATATTCATAAAAAGAATATTGATAATAAAGGAATTGGCGGAGCTAAGTTCGTTTTAGTGCGAAAAGAATGGGGTGCATCTTTTGATCATGTCTCAGTTGAAGATGCTAAAAAACAAGCTCTACGTCAAGTTAATGGCGAATTAGTAGATGGTCATGGTGATAAAGACCCATATATTGCAACTACTGATGAAAACGGAAATACTACATTTAAAAATGTAGTTATTGATCCTAATAATCAATATGATTATTACGCTGTAGAAATTAAATCACCAAATGGCTATGCTCTATCTGGTACTCCAATTAAGTTATCAGGAATAAGTAAAACATCCCCAAGTGTTGTTAAGGGTGAAATGACTGATACAGTTCAACCAATCCCAACGACTGGTAGTGAAACGCTGCTACTAGAAGCTGTAACAGTAACAACTATTGTTACTATTGTAGTTGGTTATGGTTACCACGAAAGCAAGAAAGAAAGATAAGCATGAGAGCTTATTTGAAGACAAAAACTGGGAAAAATGTAACAATTATCACCTTACTTATTTTGATAATTGCTACTTTTGGTTTTTACGTTAAACATGAAGACCAGCAAATACTTAATCATAAAGTAAATGGAGCAGTAACACTGCAGTCTAATAAGGCCGCTTTGAAAGAGGATGATATTAGACCGTTTACTCGAGGCGATTTAATTAAGAATCGTAAAAAGGCTATTGAATTGGGTGTTGATAAATACCCTAATGGCTACTTAATCATCCCTTCAATCGGTGTTAGATTGCCTATTTTTAACCGAGCAAACAATTATACACTCGCTCTTGGAGTAGGTAAGTCATATTATTTAGATAGCCAATTTGGCAAGGGAAACTATGTAGTAGCCGGGCATGACATGGAACAGCCCGGTATATTGCTAAGCGACTTACATAGAGTTCAAGTTGGCCAAGAAATATTATTGACCGGCTATAATGGTCAAAAATATAAATATCGCATTACCAGTAAGAAAGTTGTTGCACCTAAAGTAAAGGTTGTTGACGGCAAACCAGTTGCAGGTAGTGCTTTTTATATGCCTGAAAATAATGAGAAACCTATTGTTACTGTCTACACATGCGCTGGTGGAGGAATTAATCGTCTTGTTGTACAAGGCGTACTAGAAAATTAAGAGAGGGAAAAATTAATGAAAAGATCTATTAGAAGATCATTAGCAGTTGGAGGAGTAATGTTGAGTTTATGCGGTACCGCATTAACAGGAGCACAGGTAGGAAATGCACTACTCCATCCAACTGTTGTACATGCTGAGCAAGTTGCACCGGACACCGCTAATATCAAAATTCATAAAACTATGTATGACATCAAAGATGCTAATTTCTTTGAACAACATAGAATTAAGAACGATGGTACTGAACAAGAAAAGAATTTTCCAGATCAACTAACTCACTACAATCCAACTACTATGGGTAATGTTGAATTTACGCTATATGACATTACAGATGTAGTTAATCAAAAGTTCAATGATGGTAAGGGACTTACCGGATTTACAACCGATGAAAGCAAGGAAATGCAAGGTCGTGTAGACACCATTACTAAGTCAATTCAAAAGTCCTTTAACAATGCTTATGATGCTGTTCACACCATTGATCCGGCCAAGCTTACTGATGAAATGAATAAAAATGAATACTTAGCTGGTGCTCAAAAAGTGGCTACTAAGAGAGTCGGTAATGACGGTAATGTTACTTTTGAAAATGTACGAGCATATGATGCCTCAAAACCTCAAAAGTATCACTACTATGCTGCTGTTGAAACTAAGACACCAAGAGGTTTTAACGTTCCACCATCTGAACCAATCGTATTTGTAAATCCATATACTAATCCGGGTGGTGATGGTTTCCTATCAACAGTTAACTTATATCCAAAGAACAAGACTCAAAAATTAAACTTTAATCTGACCAAGTATGCTCTTTGGAATGCTGATAAGGGAGACGGCAAAGAACAAACACTTGAAGGTGCTAAGTTCCAACTTTATCGTGGTGAACCAGGAAAGGGTGAAAAAGTTGGTGGTGTTCTAACTGCTGATAAGAATGGTAAAGTTACTGCTAACAACTTGATCATGGGCAAATATTACTTTGTTGAAGAAAAGAGTGATGTTGCTGATGATGACCCAACTAACCAAGCTAAATTAGCAATTTCACCAATTGCCAAGAATGATAAAAACAACAAGTTAACATTTGAAATTGGTGAAGATGGTATTGATCCAACTAAACTACAGGGTTCTTTAGTTAACTATGGTAATCCACCATTAGACAAGAAATTAACTAATGGTGTGGGTGAACATCAGTCATTGCACCGTGGTGACTTAGCACACTTTAATTCTAAGATTGGTGTGCCACAAAACATTATGGGTTCTGCATGGCAAATTGACGCTACCGGTACCAAAGCAAAAAGTGAACCATATCATTCTTTCTTCACACGAGATGAACCTAGAACTCACTTGAAAGATGTTCCGGCTGAAAGACATTTAGTCATTACTACTTCTGACGGTAAAAAACTTGAAGAAAATAAAGATTATCAGGTATTAAATGGAACAGGTAACAAGTGGTGGATTAACTACATTGTTAAAGATTTAAACGATACTGATAAGAAAGCAATTGAGGATGCTAAAAATTCTCATGACAATAAGAAAATTCAAGATACTCTATCCAACTTAGGCTCAGGCAGTGTTAGCGATTTAGTAGCAGCCCAAACAGGTAAAAAACTTAACTACGAGTACGATGAAGTGGTTACAAGTGATGCTCCAATGGACGAAAATATTGTCAATGACATCTATTTAGATTGGAATGATGGTTCAGGCCAAAAAGAACTGCATGATGAAGATCATACTGTTACATACGGTATTAATTTTGAAAAACGTAGTTCAGGATTTATGGGTACTGGTGCATTTGATCAAAAATTATCTGGCGCACAATTTACAGTTCAAGATTTAAGAACTGGTAAATGGTTTAATGGTTTCAAAGACGATCCTAAGACTGGTGAAAAGACAGCTCAATGGGTTGACAAGTACACTGATGTTAAAGATGGTATCTTAACTTCCGATAAAGATGGTAAGTTCTCACTCCATGGTTTTACGGAAGGTGATTATAAGCTTAGAGAAATCAAAGCTCCTCAAGGCTACCAATTGATGAATGAGACAGTTAACTTCAAGATTGGTCCTAACACAAATAATCAAACTGAAGGATCTCCATTTATTGTCCGCAACGACGAAAAAACAGCAATGCCACATACTGGTAGTCAATTATTATTGATCTCAGGTGGTATCGCATTTGTAGCTGCTGCCGGTTCGATTACTGTTCTTGCAGTTAGAAAGAGAAGAGCTGGTAAATAGTGAAAAAAGGTAACAAGTTTTTTGGTTATGCTATATGGGCTATCTTATGTTTAGCAACATTAGGTGCATCTACTTATCCTTTTTTGCAAGATTATTTCCTCTCAAAAAAACAAGAAGCTCAAGTTGCTAAGTATGAACAATACGGGAATAAATACCTTGATGCTTTATATAAAGCCCCTAAGCATGATCAGCAAGTCGCAGATCCTTTTGCTAAATCTCCTAAGAAAAAGCAGACTAACTCTGTTGATGTTGCGGAAGCCGAATTGAAACCAATTGCAGTACTAAGCATCCCTAAAATTAAAGAAGTTTTGCCTGTATACATGGGGACTTCTCAAACTGCTTTAGAAAATGGCGTGGGATTACTTGAAAACACAAGCTTACCGACTGGTGGTAAAGGTAAACACTCAGTTTTAACGGGTCACTCTGGATTAAGTTTAAACCGATTGTTTACAGACCTTGATAAGTTGAAAAAGGGAGATAAATTTTATCTCAAAGTCAATAAGCAAATTCATGCGTACCAAGTAGATCAAATTAAAAAGGTACTTCCGGATAATTTAAGCTACTTTCAAACGGATCCAAACAAGGATTATGTGACTCTAGTAACTTGTACGCCTATTTTCCAAAACACTCATCGTCTCCTAGTAAGAGGTCATCGTGTTCCATATAACTCAGAAAAAGTTGATGAAGATGGTGGACTGACTTCACTAGGCAAAGCAGTAATTGTGGCTGCTGTTGTAAGTACTGGTATGGGATTAGTTTACTGGTACTTTCACAAGAAACCTAAGAAAGGAAAGGGTAGAGAACAGAATGAAAATCAACAAAAATAAGCTCTATTCGGCTGTATTGATTTCTGGAACTGTTTTGTCATTAGTAACGCCTGCTGTTGCAAATGCCGCTAATGAAAACAATGCTAATTCTTCTTCAGAACAAGTCACTGTTCAAAAAGATAAGCAAAATGAAAAGCAAGATACAGATAAAGCAGCATCAGAAAAGAATAGTGATGCCAAAAAAGACTCTGTTTCTATTGTCAATAACGATGATAATAAGACAACAGATCCTGATAATCCTCAAACGCTTAAGGAGCAGACAATGATTATTAATAAGGTTGTTGCTGCTTCTGAAAAGGATTTAAGCACTAATAATTTAAAGGGCGTAAATGGGGCTAAATTTGCCGTCTATGACGTTACTGACTTGATGAATACAATCATCAAGGAAGAAGTTAAAACTGACGATAGCAAAGCTTCTGATGGGGATATCGACACTGCTATTGATAAAGCAAACGAAAATTCAAAAAATCAGACAACAGATATTGCCGGCGATAAGACCGATGATAAGAAAGACTTAAAGAACACTGAATCTCAAAAGTCTGAATCTGAAAAAACTGATGATAAAGACAAAGTTAAGTTACCACCTAAATATGAATCAGGTAGTAAGACTGAGTCTCAAAGTAATGTAGAAGATAAAAAGTCTGTTGATCAAGAAAAGAATGAGACTAAAGATCAAAAAGATGATGATAAGTCTAAAAAAGTTGAAACAGATAAATCTTCTGACGAGAATCAAAATGAAACTCAATCAAAAGAAGATAAGATCAAGGAAGATAGTTCTAATAAAGAAGAATCTTCTGAAAATGAAGCTCTTATCAAAAAGGTTGAGGAGTTACGTAAGAACGATACTATTCGAAAAAAAGTGGCTGAACGTGCAGCTAAGTTAGATCCAAAAGAAATGAAGAAGTTTGCGGACGTAACTACAGCTCATGATGATGGCTTAAAGAAAGATGGTATTGCTAAAGTTAAGATTCCAATTGACGGAAAGTATCATGCTTACTATGTTGTGAATACTGAAACACCAAAAGAAGCTATGGCTAAAAACTCGGATCCAGTAGTTGTAATTACTCCAATTACTGATGATAACGGTAAATATAGTTCAGAATTTTATATTTACCCAAAGTCAGAAAAAATTACGCCTAATAATCCAGAGAGTAAAAAGCCTGTTGTAACAGAGACTACTATGTATCAAACAGGACGTTCCAATAACTTATGGAATAGCTTTGTAGCTTTTATTCAAGGTATTTTTAGTTAACTTATTTGTAAGGCAATAAGCTGTAAAAGGCTTATTGCTTTTTATGTTGTGTAGCCTAATGGCTGGGATAGTGGTGGGTAATAAGGAGAACAAAAATGGATGCATTAGAGTTTATAGCGATTCTTTCAATGGGTTGGGTAGCATTTTATGTTATCAAAACTGATATCGAAGCTAATGGAGAAAATATGCGGACTTTTTTTACATACTGGGACAATAAGATGATACAAAGCTTTAGTCAAAGAAAAATGGAAAATAAGATTAAACAAT
>DBFNNF010000209.1:0-6384 GCA_048407585.1 Lactobacillus johnsonii
ACTCCATTAAATCCGTCCACAATCACCCGTACCTGCACGCCCCGATCCGACGCCTGCATCAAGGCGGCGATAATATCCTTCCCCGCCTCATCGGATTTAAAGTCAAACGTCGACAGGATAATTTCCTCCCTGGCTTCCTCAATCAGGCGCAGTCTCCAGAGAAGCGCATCATCATTATTATCTATGTAAGCCGTCCGCTCCGGTCCCGGTCCGCTGCCGTAAAAGGAGGATACGTCGAAGCTCTCCTGATAAGAAGCCGGAACCTTCTTATGGCAGACATAAGGCAAAACTAAAAATCCAATGTAAATAATAAGAAAAATTTAGTTACAAAATTAATAGAAATTAGTAAAAATATATGCTAAACTGGTCTGAATCAACAGACGTATCAGATAACTGTATGGAGGAAACTCCCAGAAATAAAGGATAAAAAGCCTTTATGATAATAAATTGGAAGAGCCCTTGCCGAGCGGAGGGTCGTGTTTGCTCGGAAGTATAAATCTTGCAGAATTTGTTACAGAATATGAAACGTTTGACTTTGTAGGATTTAAAGATACTGTTAAAAAAGCAGTAGTTGCATTAAATGAAGTACTTGATGAAGGTCTTCCATTACATCCTCTTATTGAACAAAGAGAATCTGTTAAAAATTGGAGACAGATTGGACTAGGGGTAATGGGGTTAGCAGATATGTTTATAAAACTAGGTATTAAATACGGAAGTGAAGAATCTATTAAATGGATTAATATGATTGGAACCGAAATGATCTTTTCAGCTTTAGAAAGTTCTAATGAACTAACAGTAAGTAAAGGAGCATATCCAATGTTTAATACAAAAGTTGTAGATACACCTTTCTTTCAAGCACTTAATACTAAAGAAAATAACCTCCGATATCAAGAACTAAGAAGTAATATTCTTTTACGAGGATTATGTAATTCTCAGTTATTAACTTGTGCTCCTACAGGTAGTATTGCTACTATGTTAGGAATTTCAACAGGTTGTGAACCTATTTTTGCAACTTCTTATACAAGAAAAACAGAATCTTTAGTTGATAAAGAGAAACTTTATAAAGTATATACTCCAATTATCCAGAATAATTTCATTTCAAAAGGAGTTCCTGAGGATCAATTTCCAGAATATGTAGTAACTTCAGAAAATATTCCTTATATAGAAAGAATCCAAGTTCAAGCTGCTTTACAGAAGTATATTGATGCTTCAATTTCTTCAACAATAAATTTACCTGAATCTGCTACAATCGATGATGTTGAAAGAATTTATAGACTTGCATGGGAACATCATTTAAAAGGTGTAACAGTTTATAGAGCAGGTTGTAAAAGAGGAGCTATTTTATCTAAGAAACCTACAGGAAATAAAGAATTAATGAAACGTCCAGAATCAATTGATGCTAAATTAATTAGATTTAAAAATGGAACTGAAAACTGGATTGCGTTTGTAGGTTTAGTTGATGATAGACCTTATGAAGTATTTACAGGAATTAATAATATTGAGGATTTTCCAATTCCCTCAACTATTACTGAAGGTAAAATTATTAAGGTAAAAGATGAATTTGGTAAACGATATGATTTTCAATATGTTGATAAGTATGGATATACAAATCGTTTAGGTGGATTATCTCGAATCTTTAATCAAGAATACTGGAATTATGCTAAATTAATATCTGCTCTATTAAGAGGAGGAATTGAATTAGATAAAGTAGTTAAGATTATTGATGGTATGCACTTTGAGTCTGATACTTTAAATACCTGGAAGAATGGAGTAAAAAGAGCAATAAAAACATTTATTGTTAATGGAACAGAATCTCATGAACTTTGCCCAGATTGTGGTGACCATTTAATATATGAAGGTGGTTGTACTATGTGCAAGAGTTGTGGATTTAGCCGTTGTATATAATTGTAAATAATAAAATATTAAGAGATTAAAATTTAAAAGATATGAAGACAGAAAGAATCGTTTCCGCTCACGGATTAGAAGGTTATCGTGTAACTGATAGTGGTAAACTTATTGGTAAGAGAAATTGTCAGTTAGTTGGATGCTTAAGTAATGGTTATACTCGATATACTGTTAGAGTAAATAAGAAAACTAAGAGTATTAATGGAGCTCGTGTAGTTTGGGAAAGTTTTTATGGTCCGATTTCTAAAGGCTTTGAGATTGACCACATTAATGGAGATCGAAGTGATAATCGTTTGTCTAATCTTAGAGTAGTAACTCATAAAGAAAATATGGCAAATCCTATTACTCGTGCTAGAATGGGTAAACCTCGTAAGCGTTATTCAGTAAAATATGAAAAAGTATAGTGAAGAATTTCGTAATGCAATGACCGATGTTGAAGTAGTTAACATTTCTAAAAATACTCTTCCAGAGTATACTGAAGAATGAGATGCTGGTTGTGATGTTAGAGTCGACTTTAGTAGAATAACTTCAGATGAACCACTAAAAACAAAAGGAGATTGCCAATTTCTATTTGAAAACGAAGTTAATCCATTAAAATCTTTTATTCTTGAACCTAGATCTCGAGCAATTATACCTACAGGTTTATTTGTTTGTATTCCAAAAGGATATGAAATACAAGTACGCCCAAGATCTGGTTTAAGTTTTAAGGTTGGTCTTACTTTAATTAATTCTCCAGGTACAATTGATGCAAGATATCGAGACGAAGTAGGTTTACTTGTCGTTAATAATGGTTCTGAACCTGTTGTAATAACAGATGGAGAACGCATTGGACAGCTAGTACTTAAGCGTGTTGAATTTATTAATTGGATTGTAAAACGTTCTGTTAAAGAATTCTCTGATCAATCTGATAGAGGTGGAGGAACAGGACATTCTGGAGTAAACTAAAATGATTTTAAATTATGACTTACCAAAATTAGAATCTGAATTACTTTCATTTCAACTAGATTCTAAGCAAAAAGAAGTACTTGAATCAGCTCTAAACTATATTAAAAGTGATATTAAGATTAATTCTGATACTAAACATTTGTGCATATCAGGTAGAGCAGGTACTGGAAAAACTCAAATATGTGCTTTAATTGTGAAGATATTGAAGGATAATAATATTCCATTTTTGGTAATTACTCCTACAAATAAGTCAAAGAACGTAATAGCTTCTGTAGTTGATTCAGAAGCTATTACTGTTCATAGACTATTAAGTTTATCTCCACAAGTTGATATACTTGAATTAGATCTTAAAGAGTTAAACTTTATACAAAAAAATGCTATATATTTACAATATAAAGCAGTTTGGATTATTGATGAATGTAGTATGGTTAATGATAATTTATATAAATTAATTATTGATCAAGCTACTGATCATCAATGTAAAATTATATGGCTTGGAGATGAAAAACAGTTAAGCCCTGTAAGTCAAAAACAAGTATCTAAAACATTTAGAAACTCTACTAAATATACTTTAGATAAAGTATACCGTCAATCTTCAGATTCTCCAATTGGAAAAATATTAGAAACGTTACGTTCTAATCCAATTAGTAGATTTGAATCTACTCCAGATAGTGATTCTGGATCTTTAAAAGTATACAATAATATTCGAGAAATGTTAGAAGAGCATTGCTATCTATTTAAGGTTGGAATGAATCTTGAAGATCAACATATTATAAAATTAGTCACATATACTAATAAAAGGATTGAAGCTTTAAATCAAATTATTAGACATTTAGTTTTTAATGATGATGAGGAGTATCATTTTGGAGAGGTCTTAACTGGGTATGATTCTTGTATGTATAAAAATCAAGGTATTATTGAAAACTCATCTGATTATTTAGTTAGAGAAGTTGAAGATACTACATTTCAAGGATTAAAAGCATATAAATTAACTTTATATGATCCTTCTAAAGAGTGTGATATTGAGATTACTATAATTTCAAGATATAATAGTAGTTATGATATTGCTAATTTAGCAGCTCGAATTGATAATATGAGAGTTAAAGCTGTAAAAAGTAAAAATGGCAAAGATTGGAGAGCTTATTATCAATTTCAAGAAGCGTTTCTTACTCCTTTTGATTTAGTACATGAAGGAAGAGTTATAAAGAGAAAATCTTTAGATTATGGATATTGTATATCTGCACATAAATCACAATCTTCTTCATATTTAGCAGTATTAGTGGATATGGAAAATATTTTGCAATGTACAGATCCTGAGGAATTACGGCAATTACAATATGTAGCTTTATCTCGAACTACTAATGATATATATTTATATCAAAGATAATATGACAAATTACTTCTTTAAAAGAGACAATAATAATAAGATTCGAGTAGTTCAACTAAATTTAAATGAACATACTGATATTCAATCGAATGAAAAATTCTATTCAATAACTGGAGAAACTGGCGTATTGAATGGAAAAATGGTTAAACGACCTTTAGTTACTATTGAACAAGGTAAAGTTAAAAGAACTGTCAAAGAACAAGCTGAATTACAATATAATAGCTTATGCAATAGCTATTTAGATAAAGGGTATAAATCTCAAGAGGAACTTAAAATAAAAGATATAACAGATGAATCAGAAGTAGATTTAAAAGTTCCTAAACAGAATACCGACGCAAAAGGAAACTTAAAGCCTATGTTGGCTCTTAGTGTTGATAGTCTCCCAAAATCTAAACAAAATATATTAGACAATAAATGATATGCTTCAACTAAGCTAGATGGAGTAAGGTGTCTAATGTATTATAAGGATAAGGAAGTTTATACTTCTTCTAGAGGAGGTAAAGATTATGATACTCCTACAACTTATATTCGTAAGAATACATTCTTAAATCAATTTTTTAGTAATAATCCAAATGTAATATTAGATGGAGAATTATATATTCATGGAAAGCCTCTATCTTATATTAGTGGAATTGTTAGATTACAAGATCTTTGTGAAAAACACAAAGAACTTCAATATTATGTTTATGATATAGTTGATGAAACTAAAACTTTTCAGGAAAGACTAAAAATTCTAACTGAGTTAGATAAATGTATGAGTTTAAGTTCTATTATTCCTAATAAAGTTGTAGTAGTTAATCACGAAAATGTATCTGGAAAAGATGCAATTATTCAACTTCATAATCAATATGTATCTGAAGGTTATGAAGGTTTAGTTATTAGAGATCCAAATGAAAAATATAAATGTGGGGCTCGAGATAAACGAATGCTAAAAGTAAAAATGTTCCAGGATGATGAATTTGAAATAACTGGAATGACTGATGGCCTTCGAGAAGAGGATTTTGTTTTTAATATGAAAACAAAAGAAGGATATCCATTTGAAGCTAAGCCTATGGGAGATAGAGCTTTAAAGAAGTGATATCGAGAAAATATAGACAAATTAATAGGACAAATGGGTACTGTAAAGTATTTTGGATATACTGCAACAGAAAACGCAGTCCCAAATCTCCCTGTATTCAAAAGTCTACGAGATAAAACCGATTTATAATGAAACTTACATTAAAACAACTTAAAGATCTAATTTCAAGTTATCGTACTGCTCTAAATGAAGCAGAGAACTTTGAAAGACTAGGTTTTGATATTAGAAGTAGTGAGATGTGGTATTATTTAGAACATGCTCTTGATATAGCTTTAACGTTGTATTTTGGAGAGAATGTTTCTGAAAAAATATGGAATTTTATTTTAAATGATTCTGTAAATGAATTTGCTACTATTGAGGAATTATTTGAATTTGTATCAGATAAATATTCAGAATTAGTTAATAAAGATACAGCACTTACACTTGATCAACTTCAAACATTATTTCCTCAGGAAGAAATGTTTAAGTATTTTGATAAAGTAATTAAAGAACAAACTAAACAAAAAGAAAATGAAACAACCGTTTAACCTATCTCAAGAAAAAATTGATCAACTTTTTCGACATTGTATATTCGATCTAACTCCAAAAGCTATAGGTAATAAATATATGTATTATCATACTTCTGATAACGCTTATCGATATAGAATTCAATGGACTGAAAAAGATGATAGATCTTATCATTCTTATCCATGTAGCGATATTACAGAAGATCTTTTTGAATCAGATAACTTAAAATTTAGGATAATTATATATCGTACTTTTGAAGATACTGTATTTGGAGCGTATCCATGTACTAGTATTGCTCTTGAAGTATCTGATTTAGATTTTGAAGAACTTCAAAAAGTTAAATTAGAAATATATAATACATATAAGGAATTTTATAATGATTTATTAGAAAGTGCTCCTTGTGAACTTTCATCTATTGAAGCACATCCTAGAGTTATAAAACCTAATGAATAAAGAAGAGATTAAGGAATTAAAAGAGAACAAGGATATTAAGTATATTTATAAAATTCCTTGTTCTCTTTTTGAAACTGATCTTTTAGTTATCATTGGAAACATTAAAACC
>DBFNNF010000210.1:0-2486 GCA_048407585.1 Lactobacillus johnsonii
TATTTAAAAAATAGACTTCTGCAAAACTCTGGCAGAAGTCTATTTTTTATCCTAAATTTAATAATACAAGTCCTATAAATTTTTATAATTCTTCTTTTTTACTATCATCGATAAATTTCTGCATAACTTTAGGACTACTAATCAAAATTTTCAATAAACGATTATCGCTAACTGATGGTAAGCCGCCAGCTTCATATATAGCAACTGTCGCTACATTCCAGCCTAAAACTTCAGCAAGTTTTGCTTGGCTAAAATTCCAATGATAACGCAAATTTTTAATATCCTCTGGTGAAACAATATCAAATTGTTTCCGATATTTCTCTAATGCTAATTTTGCTGCATAATCATCAAGTTCCAAATCAGCCATTACTTTACCAGTTTTTTCATCAAAACGTGCGGGTGCAGTAATTACAATCTCATGACCACGAATATCATAGCTATTAGTATAATCTGCAATATAAGACATGACTTCATCCCCTTAATTAAGTGAATAATAAAGCTAGCCAAAAGATTAGCTAGCTTTATTATCTTACACATTCCATTCATCCATAAATTCTTGAATAAACTCATGCATATATTCAGTTCTCCGCTGTGCTTCCTTTTTAGCAGCAGGAGTATTCATTAGGTCTTCTAGATCAAATAATTTTTCATAGAAATGATTAATTGTGGTTTCTACATGGTTGCGATATTGATCATGACTTATTAGCTTCTCAGGCTTAATTTTAGGATCATAAATCTTATTTCCATGCTTACCACCATAAGTAAACGCTCTAGCAATTCCAATTGCACCTAAACTTTCAATCCGATCAGCATCTTGTACATATTGTCCACTCAAAGGAAGTTGATAATGATGCTCAATATTAGCTGAAAAAGACATATGCTGAATAGTAAATAAAATATCTTCTATTTCTAAAGAAGCAAAGCCAACCTTAGGCAATAATTCTTTGATTTCGTCTATAACTTCATCAGGATTGTCACAAATCTTTTCATCGATCGTATCATGTAAATAACTCCCCGTCTGAATAATAGCTACTATTCTGCTGTCTTTATGTGCATCTGGATAATCACTTAGATACATTTTTGTGGCTAAATTTGCCACTCTTTGTCCATGGTAGTAATCATGTCCTGTTTTTTCACCTTTTAGATGATCTTTAGTAAATTGCTTAACTAATTCAATATTCATTATCTACCACCAAGACTAAGCCATTGAATCCCAGCAAGGAACAGGAGTTGCTTCGCCTTCAGCAATTTTTACTAGTTTCTCTGGCAAGTATTGCTTCTTAACTACAACTTTAAATAAGTATTCGTCAAACCATTTATCATCCATGACAAAATAGCCCTTATCACCAACCTTTGTTCCCCATGAGTTTTCCACTTTCCACTGACGAGGTTTACCATCAACTACATCTACACCTACAAAAGTCATTGCATGAGTTGAACCACTAGCACCAGTCTGAAGACGTTCTTTTTTATTTAACTTAGTTTCAATCCCAAAAATCGTATCAGTTTCATATAAATTAGCAGCTAGAATTCCCTTTTGACGATCACTTTGCTTGCCTACATCACAACCAAACCAGATTGTTTCCCCATCTTTTAGCTGTTTAATTGCTGCATCCTTAAGGTTTTCAATCTTTGTATTCAAAAATCTAACTGGGCTACCGCCTTCAACATTATCTTCAAATGGAAAAGCGTAAAGCTTATCATACTCATGATCTGGAGCGTTAAATAGTACTACATAATCATCTAAGTCATCTTCAAAATAATTGTGGAAAAAGTCTAATGGGGTAATATTTTGGTCTAACTTGTAATTCCCATCATCATCTTTAAATTCCAGATCAAACTTTTGCACAGGTTGTCCAAAAGCAATTACAGCCATGCGGTAAATTTCACTTAAATATTCTTGACGTTTTTGTTCAATTTCATCAGTTTTACCAGCTTGAGCAAGTTTACGCAAAACTAGTCCATCTTCACGCAATTTCATATTCAATGCTTGATTAAAGGCAGCTGTATTATTAGCTGTAAAACTTTCGTCTTGTGCATAAGTTGGGACCAAGCCATATTTTCTAATTAATGAAATAGCCATGTGCCATTGTCCACCATCAGTATCAGGTGCTTGTAAATAAAAATGCACAGTACGATCATCCACAGGTTTATCCGCAGTTTCTAGAATATGATTAAAGAAAATATTTGCTCTTTCAATTCGATCCCAGAAGAAAAGGTAGCTTTGTGAAAAAGTAAAGTTCTTTGCATGATATTGCTTGGCAAACTTATGACGTAAAACATTCAAAGCCGCAAACAACCAACAACGACCTGATTGCTTTTGGTCGGTCACATTATCAGTTGGAATTTCAATTGAGAAAGTTCGATTTAAATCACGGATACCTTCACCGTTGAAACTTGCTTTTTGCACACCGTTATTCACAACAGCCAACTCAGCAATTTTATTTTGCTTATTTTGTTGATCAGCTTGTTGAAAGTTTGCACTT
>DBFNNF010000211.1:0-8260 GCA_048407585.1 Lactobacillus johnsonii
ATAAGAAATAAACTATTTGTTACGTTTCTTATCTGCCTTTTTTCTTTCGTTAGTGTTTAAGATCTTCTTACGTAAACGAATACTTTCTGGAGTTACTTCACAGTATTCATCATCGTTCAAGAATTCAATAGCTTCTTCCAAAGTCATAGTCTTAGGAGTCTTAATTGAAGCTGAGTGGTCTTTACCTGCAGCACGGGTGTTAGTCAAGTTCTTACCCTTAGTTACGTTAACAGCAATATCACGTTCACGTGATGATTGACCAACAATCATACCTTCGTAAACTTCAACACCAGCGCCGATGAATAATTCACCACGTTGTTCAACTGATTGAAGTGAGTAAGTAGTTGATTGACCTTGGTTGATTGAAACTAAGGCACCGTTACGACGGCCTGGTTCCCAGTTCTTAACAACAGGCTTGTATGAATCAAAAGTATGGTTCATAATTCCGTAACCAGCAGTTTGAGACATGAATTCGTTGTTGTAACCAATCAAACCACGTGATGGAACTAAGAATTCAAGTCTAGTTTGACCGTTACCAGTAGATTCCATATTCTTCATTTCACCTTTTCTTTGTGAAAGAGAATCGATAACAGAACCTACATAAGCATCTGGAGTATCTACTTGAACTGCTTCAAATGGTTCACACATTTGTCCATCAACTTCACGGTAAATAACTTTAGGACGTGAAAGTTGTAATTCGAATCCTTCACGACGAAGTTCTTCAACTAAAATTGACAAGTGTAATTCACCACGACCAGAAACAGTCCAGGCATTTAATTGGTCAGTTGGTTCAACCTTCAAAGAAACATCAGTACGAGTTTGACGAATTAAACGGTCTTCAAGTTTCTTAGGAGTAACTTGATCACCTTCACGACCAGCAAATGGTGAGTCGTTTGCAACAAAGTCCATTTGAAGAGTTGGTGGATCAATCTTAAGAAGTGGCAATGCTTCAGGTTTATCAGCAGAAGCAATAGTTTCACCAACATAAATATCATTAATACCTGAAATAGCAATGATATCGCCGGCTTTTGCTTCTTGAATTTCGTTACGCTTCAAACCGAAGTAACCAAACAACTTAGTAACACGGAAGTTTTGAGTTGAACCATCACGTTTCATAACAGTAATGTTGTCACCAACTTTAACTTTTCCGCGGTAAATACGTCCTACACCGATACGACCTACGTAGTCATCCCAATCAAGCATAGTGATTTGGAATTGTAATGGTTCATCAGAATTATCAACTGGAGCAGGAATGTTCTTAACAATAGTATCAAAAATAGGATCCATTGTTTCTTCTTGCTTAGCTGGGTCTGATTCGTATGAAGAAGTACCGTTTAAAGCAGATGCATAAACAACTGGGAAATCAAGTTGTTCATCACTAGCACCTAATTCGATGAATAATTCAAGAACTTCATCCAATACTTCCTTTGGACGAGCACCTGGACGGTCAATCTTATTAATAACTACGATTGGCTTAACGCCAGCTTCTAAAGCCTTCTTAAGCACAAAACGAGTTTGTGGCATAGTACCTTCGTAAGCATCAACAAGCAATAAACATCCGTCAACCATGTGCATGATACGTTCTACTTCACCACCGAAGTCAGCGTGTCCTGGTGTATCCAAGATGTTAATAGTAGTATCACCATACTTAACAGCAGTGTTCTTAGATAAGATAGTAATACCACGTTCACGTTCAATAGCATTGGAGTCCATAGCACGATCTTCTAGATTCATGTGTTCTGGCAATGTATCTGATTGTTTTAACAATTGGTTAACCAAAGTAGTCTTACCGTGGTCAACGTGTGCGATAATGGCAATATTTCTAATATCGTCTCTTCTTTGCAAAAGAAATTCCTCCCCGAACTTCATAAAAAAACTGTGACTCCAGTCACAGCCCTTTTACGCAAAAATAATAATGCAGTTATTGAAGCTTTATATCTCTATAGTTTCGTTTTACAATTCTACTCTAAAAATATAATGTCGTCAACGGAAGTACAAGCTGTGAACTGTTTATTTTTTAACAAAAATATTATACCAAAAACTTCGGTCGTTGCCGTCTTTTCTTTCAATTGTTATTATAGTTTATAGCAAATTATTTAATTAAGGAGATATAATTTTGATTTTAATGCATGATATTACGCGCGATGGCAATCCAGTTTTAAGACAAGTTGCTAAGCCTTTAACTTTTCCATTATCCGATGAATACAAAAAATTAGCTGACGACATGATGCAATACTTAATCAACTCACAAGATCCTAAGATTGCTGAAAAGCATCAATTAAGAGCTGGTGTTGGTCTAGCTGCTCCACAAGTTGGTGAAAGTGTTCAAATGGCTGCTCTTTTAGTTCCAAACGACAAAGGTGAAATCATCTTTAAGGAAGTTTTTGTTAATCCTAAAATTCTTTCTGAATCAGTTAGAAGAACTTGTCTTGCTGAAGGTGAAGGCTGTTTAAGTGTAGATAAAGACATTGAAGGATATGTTCCCCGTCCTGATAAATTAAAAATTCGTTACTACACAGTAGACGGTGAAGAAAAAACTATTCGCTTAAAAGACTATCCAGCAATCGTTGCTTCCCACGAAATTGATCACTTAAATGGTCATTTATTCTATGATCGCATCAATAAGCAAAATCCTTTTGAATTAGCAGAAGATACAATCGTAATTTCTTAAAATTAAACTTTTAATTTTCTAGTAGGCGTTAGAGCAAGATGTTCTATCGCCTTTTTCCATACTATATATGAAGTAAATTGGTATACTTAAAAGCAAGTTTATGATAAAATTTTAATAGCTATGAATTTCTGCAAGTTTATGCAGAAGTTTTTTTGAACGTTTTAAATATAAGGAGATTATAAGAAATGATCTACAAAGTTTTATACCAAAAAGACCAGATCGTTAATCCAAGAAGAGAAACTACTAAGACTCTTTTTTTAGAAGCAGATAATGTAGTTGCAGCAAGAACTATGGTTGAGGATAATACCCCCTACAACATTGAACTCATCCAAGAATTAACTGGAAACTCCCTTGCTTACGAAAAGCAAAGCCCAGATTTCAAACTGACAACTTTTGATTCTAAGGATAACTAACGACCTTGAAATTAAAGAATAACGAAGTCGGCGTTTACGCTATAGGGGGTCTAGGCGAAATCGGCCGTAATATGTACTGCGTTGAGTACCAAGATGAAATTATCATCATGGACTGCGGTATCAAGTTCCCTGAAGACGATATGATGGGAATTAATTATGTTATCTCAGACTATTCCTACTTAGTTAAGAATAGAAAAAAAATCAAAGCATTAGTTGTTACGCACGGACATGAAGACCACATCGGAGGAATTCCTTACCTTTTAAAGAAAATTCCTGAAATTCCTGTCTATGCTACTCCATTTGCTTTAGCCTTAATTCGAGGAAAACTTGATGAACATGGAATTTTAAACTCTAGTGAACTTCATGAAGAACATGAAGATACTGTTTTAAAATTTGATAAGTTATCAGTAAGTTTCTTCAGAACCACTCACTCAATTCCTGATACTCTAGGAATTGCAGTTCATACTCCTGAAGGAGCCGTTCTATTTACTGGGGACTTTAAATTCGATTTAACTCCAGTTATGAATCAACCAGCTCCTGATTTTCAAGAGATGGCTAAGCTCGGAAAAGAAGGTGTCTTAGCCCTTTTATCTGACTCTACTAATGCAGAAGTTCCTACATTTACAAAGTCAGAAAGATTTGTTGCTCATTCATTACACGACATCATTACTGGAATTAAAGGCAGAATTATTTTTGCCACTTTTGCTTCCAATCTTTACCGTGTCTCAACTGCGATCAAAGCTGCTGTTGATACCGGAAGAAAAGTAGCTATCTTTGGTCGTTCAATGGAAAATGGGGTTCAAAATGGTATTGATCTTGGCTACTTAGATATTCCTGAAGGAACCTTAGTTGATGCTAATGAAATTAACCATACTCCACCTGAAAAAGCAATGATCTTATGTACTGGTTCTCAAGGTGAACCTCTGGCTGCTCTTTCAAGAATTGCAGATGGAACTCACCGTCAGATTTCACTACAACCAGGCGATACAGTCATCTTTTCATCTAATCCAATTCCAGGTAACACTACTAGCGTTAACCACTTAATTAATAAGTTAACTGAAGCTGGTGCGAATGTTGTTCACGGCAAGATTCATAATGTCCACACTTCTGGACATGCTGGTCAAGAAGAACAAAAGATGATGATTGAGTTAACTAAACCTGAATACTTCATTCCAGTTCATGGTGAATATAGAATGCAAGTCGTTCATACTGAAACTGCTCAATCTACTGGTATGCCTAAAGATCATACTTTCGTTCTTAAAAATGGGGATGTCCTTGCTTTGACGAGAGATTCTTCTAGAATTGCTGGTCACATTAATATACCTGATGTCTTTGTTGATACTTCTGGTAGCGATGATGTTGGTAATATCGTTGTTCGTGACCGTCAAATCTTAGCTGAAGAAGGTCTTGTAGTAGTAGTAGCAACTGTTGACTACAAGCACCAGCGCGTTCTTGCAGGGCCAGACATTTTGAGTCGTGGTTTTGTCTACATGCGTGAATCAACAGAATTGATTAGTCAAGCTCAGAAACATGTCTACCATGTTCTTAAGACAGAAATGGCGAAAGATCCACAACCAAAAGAAAATGAAATTAGAAAGGCAATTATTGAGAATCTTCAAGATTTCTTATATTCAAAGACTGAAAGAAGACCAATGATTCTGCCAATGCTAATTGAAAAGAAATAAAATAAGCCCCAAATGGGGCTTATTTTTATATTACATAGGCACAAAATAATGGGAAAAATTCATTTACTTGTAAACCTAAAATCCGGGAGCAACAGAGGCGAAAAAGCTCTCAAGCAAATTGAAACTGTACTTAAAAATGAAAAAATGGACTATGACATTCATATCTCCAATTATCCAGGACAATTGGTTCCAATCGCAACTAAGGTAGCCAATGAAATTAGTTCCGGAACTGAATATGTTATTGTGGTTGGTGGCGATGGCTCTCTAAACCAAGCTTTAAATGGTGTTAAAAATTCAGAGCAGCCTAACACTCCCCTTGCCTACTTCCCAGCAGGCACTGGAAATGATTTTGCTAGAGCAGCTAAACTTGAAACAGATCCTCTAAAATTGATTAAACATCTAAAGAATAATCCGACCGTTACTAGAGTAGATTGCGGAAAATACCATGATCTAATTAACGGTGAGACAAGATACTTTGTTAACAATTTAGGAATTGGTTTTGATGCTTATGTAGTTAATAAAACGAACCACTCAAAACTCAAAACTAAATTTAATAAAATTAATATAGGTAACTTAACTTACGGAATTAATATTGTTCAAGCACTCAAAGGCCAAGATAATTTTAAAGTCAAAGTTTCAACCAATGGCCATAGCTATTACTATGAACACGCATATTTAGTTACTACTACTAACCATCCCTACTTTGGTGGCGGCGTTCCAATCTTACCGATTGCTAGCATTCATAATCATCAATTAGATATTGCAATTGTAGAAAAGCCAAACTTGGCAAAATTTATTTATCTATTTTCCAAGTTGCTCATCAATGGATCACATATGAAAAGTAACCAATTTCATTATTTTGAATCCTCTGCAATTGAAGTTAAAACCGATGATCCTGAGTACGGTCAACTTGATGGAGAAGAATTATCAAAAAGAAAGTTTCATCTAAAATTTGAAGTAGATCATTTTGATCTTTTGCAATAAACGACAAATAGCCAGCTCATAATGAGCTGGCTATTTTGCTATCTTTTTTCTTCTAATTTAATATCTTCCATACCAATCATGGGATCAATCTGTCCAGAATAAATTAGCTCAGGAGTCAAAATATACTCTTCTGGCTCAGCAGTTTCTTCTTTAGCTTCAACCTTAGTTTCTTCTTGCTCCGCATTTATCTTTGAAGTATCTTCAACTTCTTTAAGACCGAGTTCATGCCTAATTTTAGCTGCTAACTCAGTCTTACGGTCATTACCTGGCGTACGCAATGCCATGACATACGCTTTTTTCTCTCCTACCATAACTAGGTTTTTTTCGGCACGAGTAATAGCAGTATATAGTAAATTCCGCCTCAACATCATATAATTTTGCATCGTAAGATTTAAAATCACTAACGGAAACTCTGATCCTTGGGACTTATGAATGGTAATGGCATACGCACGGGTAATATCATTTAAGTCTTTAATACCAAATTCTATTTCACGACCATCAAAATCAGCAATTAATATTTTAGCTTTATCATCAGGATTAAGGCCAATAATTTTACCAATTTGACCATTATAAATATCTTTTTCTGGATTATTTTGTAATTGTAGAATTCGGTCCCCGATTCTAAAACTTTCATTGTGAGCTTCAATTACTTTAGTTTTTGCTGAGAGGGGATTCATCACATCCTGTAAAATATCATTCAAGTGAGTAATTCCACCTTGACCGTTGTACATTGCTCCCAGAACTTGAACATCATCCTTTTTGAAACCACGTTTAATAGCCAAATTTACGATTTGATCGATTGCATCCCCCACCAAACTTGGTTGACATGGAATAAAAGAATAATTTTTAGTCTTATTAAAAATAACCTCTTCTGCTTCTTCATCATTAATTGCATGGGCCAACTTAATAATTGAGGAGTCTTCTCCCTGTCTATGAATCACTTGCAACTTTGTAGTTGGAAATGCCCCTGAACTTATTAAATCGCTGAAAACATTACCCGCTCCAACTGAAGGAAGCTGGTCTTTGTCCCCAACAAAAACTATCCTCTTTGTTGAATTAATACCGGATAAAAGCTGTTTAAAGAGAAACATATCAACCATTGACATTTCATCAATAATTAAGATCTCACCGTTTAATTCGTTTACATCAGTTGCTTCATTTTCACCGATGCCTAACCCTAATAAACGGTGAATGGTTTTTGCTGAAATATCTGTAACTTCGCTCATTCGCTTGGCTGCTCGACCCGTTGGTGCAGCAAGTAAAAATGGTGGATCATCGCTATACAAAGCTGCACTTGGAATTTCCGCAAGTTCCTTTAAGCACATTAAAATTCCATTGATAATTGTCGTTTTACCAGTACCAGGACCACCAGTAAGAATTGAAATTGGATTATTTAATGCATTTTTAATTGCATTTTTTTGAGTATCATCATATTCAATCTCAAGTGTTTCTTCAACATGTTTTATTGCTTTTTCAATATCGCTATCATCAAATTCTTCTTTTTCGACTTGATTATTAACTACATGTTTTAATTCAGTTGCTATATCAAGTTCAGTTTGAAAAATTGTCTGCAAAGCTGCCTTATCACCTGAAACAACAACTTTTCCTTGTCTTTGAAGTTCATTCACACTATTGGCAAGCTCATCATAAGAGGTAGATTGAACTAAATCATAAGCCTGTGTCAATAATTCATCAAGGGCAACATAAGTATCTCCTAAGGTGTTAAGGGCCGTTTGCAAAATACTTAGAATTGCTCCCCTAACTCTTCTAGGATCATTTAGTTCTATTCCGAGTGCGTGTCCCATATTATCCGCAGTTTTAAAACCAAAGCCGCGAACTTCACCGAGAGCTTGATAAGGATCTTCCTCTAGTTTCTTCAAGGAATCACCATGATACACCTTATAAATATTACCGGCTACTTTTTTGTTAATCCCATATCTAGCTAGCTTAATCACAATCTCTGAAAAAGAATCCATCTGATTAATTCCAGATAATAAGCTATCCTTTTGCTTTTGGGTTAAATCAAGATTGTCAATTTCAGTTGGATTTGACTTAATCAAATCTAACGCATTGGTTCCTAAACTATCAATGATCTTTTCAGCAGCCCTCTTACCGATCCCAGGAAACTTATCAGAACTAAGGTATTTAGCTAAACTACCCTCTTCATGAGGCAAAACTGGTTCATAAGAACTTATACGAAATTGTTTACCAAATTTTTCGTGCACGACAATATTACCGGTAAATTTATAGGTTGATCCAATTTGGATATCCCCAAAATTTCCAGTTACTCGGATATTATCACGATCGTAATCAGGTAATTTACTGATTAAATCTACATCAATAATCTTGAAAAGATCTTGATTGTTTTCAAAAACAATTCCATTTATTCGTCCAGTAAAACTAGTTTCTACCATTTTTACCTCTAATCAATTTTGCTACCGCATTATATTGCTTTTGTGCTTGAGCAAAATATTTGGGATCTTGATTTTTTGATAATTTAAAATATT
>DBFNNF010000212.1:0-1881 GCA_048407585.1 Lactobacillus johnsonii
ATTTCTATTTTATCTTCATTATTCAAACACATTAAAGTGGGAGCCTTAAGTATAAAGGAAATATCATTTAACTTACCTTTCAAACTTCCTGATGTTAATAAAACAAATGTATAAGCATCTCTTTCACTTAAGCTTTGCCCCGAGCAATTTGCTTGAAAATCTATTTCTACATCACGGTCTTTAAATCTATCCTTTTTAGTCATAATATCACTCTTTTTCAAAAAGTATAGTTAGTTCGTTTAGATACTAAATGGTTAATATCAATGTTTTTAGCTATATTTTATGTGTAAGTTAAAGTAAAAGCAAACGAAAGAGAGGAACTTACAATGACTGTTAAAGTAGCAATTAATGGATTTGGTAGAATCGGACGCTTGGCTTTTAGAAGAATTCAAGATGTGCAAGATATTGAAGTTGTAGCAATTAACGACTTAACCAATGTTGACATGTTAGCCAACTTATTAAAATATGACACTACTCAAGGTCGATTTAATAGAGAAGTTAGAATTGAAGATAATCAAATTATTGTTGATGATCACAAAATTCAAATTCTAGCAGAGCCTAAGCCAGAAAATTTACCTTGGAAGAAGTTAGGAATTGATATCGTACTTGAATGTACTGGTTTCTTTACTTCCAAAGAAAAAGTTTCTTCTCATCTCAAAGCTGGTGCAAAAAAGGTCTTAATTTCAGCTTTCGCTGGTAACAATGTCCCAACTATTGTCTACAACACTAATCAAGATATTCTGACTCCAGATGATAAAATCGTTTCTGGTGCTTCATGTACAACTAATTCACTAGCACCCATGGCTAAAGTATTGAATGATAATTTTGGTATTGTGGAAGGTTTGATGACTACGATCCATGCTTATACTGGCGATCAAATGACATTAGATGGTCCACACCGTAAAAATGATTTTCGTAGAGCACGCGCAGCTGCAGAAAATATTACTCCTACTACCACAGGTGCAGCTCGCGCAATTGGTCAAGTTATTCCTGAACTTGAAGGTAAATTAGACGGCGTCTCTCAAAGAGTCCCTGTTAAAGCCGGTTCCTTAACTGAACTTTACACCGTTCTAGATAAAAATGTTACAGTTGAGGAAATTAATGCAGCTATGCAGAATGCTGAAAACGAATCATTTGGCTATAATACTGATCCAATTGTTTCATCTGACATTATTTGCATTACGTATGGTTCATTGTTCGATGCAACTCAAACTCATGTAATGGATGTTAACGGGCGTCAATTAGTTAAGACCGTTGCATGGTACGACAACGAAATGTCTTATACTTCTCAACTGGTTAGAACTTTAAAATACTTAGCAAACTTGAAATAGATTCTTATCAATATAAAACAAAAAGCTATTAAAACTTGGCTTCAAGCCTTGATTTAATAGCTTTTATTCATTAATGACCTCGATGTTTTTCTCGACGTTTAATTTGTTTTTGTAGAAAACGCTCTTTTTGCATTTCACGTTTTTTATCTTTATTCATCTTTGTTCTAGTTATTTTCGATTTTTCAAATTGCTTTTTTAAAGCTTGTTGAGCTTTAGTACCAATTCCACGTTCCCGAACTTCTTTATGCGCTAATCTTTGAGCTCTTTTCGGGTTAGCATGATGCATTACTTCCTGATCTCGCGTTGATTTACTAAATCGTAAGTCAGAATAATGCTCATTCACCAAGTCAATTATTTTCGGCATCGTTGGCAATGAAGTTCCCATATTAACTTGAGCCACTTTATACTGAGTACCATCGAATTGCTCAAAAATTGCTTTGTAGAATGGTTCATCAAAAATAATAGTTAATACACCTTTAATCATTATGTCCCTCCTAAAAATTAAGAGGAAAGAGGGACATCCTAGGAGGGAAGGTTACTGATATGAATA
>DBFNNF010000213.1:0-3584 GCA_048407585.1 Lactobacillus johnsonii
AAAATTGATATTTTATCTGTAACAACTTCTACTGTTGGATTTGGGAGCTTACTTTACGGTTTCTCTGAGGCCGGCAATAAAGGTTGGACTAATCCAGAAATTCTAATGTTTATTGGGGTAGGGATAGTATTTGTCATCCTCTTTGGTCTTCGTCAATTGAAGATGTCAGATCCTTTCTTGGACATTACCGTATTCAAACATTTTGAATTTTCTTTAGCAGCAGCCTTAAGTGGTATTACAAATTTGGCCATGGTTGGTATAGAGATGGTGCTACCTTTATATATTCAAAACTTACGAGGAGTATCTGCCTTTCACTCAGGTTTAATGCTTTTACCTGGTGCTCTAATGATTGGAATTATGTCACCAATTACGGGACGTTTATTTGACAAATATGGGGCCCGTAAAATGGCTATTACAGGTATGACCCTTTTAACCTTAGGTACAATCCCATTTGTATTTTTGACTGAACAAAGTTCCTACACCATGATTATTGTTTTATATGCAATCAGAATGGTCGGAGTAGCCTTAGTTATGATGAATGTTACTACTTCTGGGATGAACTCATTACCATTAGACAAGATTTCACACGGAACTGCAGTAAACAATACATTTAGACAAGTTTTGAGTTCAATTGGTACTGCTATTTTAGTTTCTATCTTAACTACTACGACTAACAACAACATGCCAAGTAAAGAATTACTGAGAACTTTACCACTTCAATATAAAAATCAAGCTATTAATGCTACCTTAGATGGGTTCCATGCTTCATTTGCCATGAGCATTGTCTTTGCATTAATTGCTTTGGTTCTTGCTTTCTTCCTCAAGAAAGGTAACCGTGCCCGTGAAAATCAAGAAGAGGTGAATGGATAATGATAATCGTAATTTTAATCTTAGCAGCAATTTTATTTATTTACTTCAACGTCATCCCTGGTAAAGGACATACGATAATATCCTGGCTTTCCTTAATTGTTACATCACTTTGTATTCTGGGGATTGTTGCACATGACTATAATCACTGGGGAATGAAGACTGAAACACAGATAAGTAAACAAAGTCTCGTCTCAAGTGCTAGTCCTAATCTTCCCCTTCTACTCTATCAACCCCTAGGTAACGGTACAGAAAAAGTATACTTATATAAAACTAGCAATGAACAAAAGAAGCCAAAAGCTATTAAACTTGATAAGGTATCAACTGAAATTAAGCATAGTGCGCAAGCCAATCTTCAAATAGAAACAACTCGCTATGTTTACCGAGATAATTTTAGCCGAATTATGTTTGGCGTATTTGCCCATGATAATGAACTCAAACAAATAAAATATATTTTTTCCATTCCAACAAGCTGGAAAGTAATTTCAACTAAAGATATGCAAAAATTACAAAAACAAATGCAAGAAAAAATGCAGGCTCAAAAAACAGCCTCCCTTCATTAATTTGTATCTCTATCTTAAAAAGAAACGTCCAAGCAGACGTTTCTTTTTTACTTTTCTTTACTATTTTCATAGGCGAGAATTTTACTTGCTAAGGAAAATTCCCTGTCTAAGTCTTTTAAATAAAGATCATTTTCATTCTTACCAACATTTTTATTAAATAAGCCCTGTGCTTGTGTATCAGGAATTCCCTCACGCATTTTTTCTATCTTTAAACTACATACTACCGTTGGTACATTCGATAATACTTCGACTAATTTTAACCATAAATCATCTACTGTAAGGTAGTGCTTAATATAATCTAAATTAAACAATAGCTTTTTATCTAATAGATGAGATGGGTATAAAACACTGCCAGCCCCTGTAGCTAATAATTTCATCGATGGCTGTTCATACTTTTGACTGCACCAATTCCAATCATCATATGCCTTAATTGATCCATCATCATTAAAAGTTATTTCATGTGCTCTTCCCGTAACAATACATTTTGGAAATTTTAAGTACGTTTTGTATAATTCTGAAAGCATTTCTTTATAGTAAATAACATCATCATCTACTGTAACAATAATGTCGTCAGGAAACTCTTGCATAGCATAGTAGTATTTTTTATGCGGCTTTAAATCTAAGGGAATAAATCGATATTCAACACCTTTATCCCGTAATTCACGAAGAGATGTTGGAAGATGGCTTTCTTTAATATCATCCGTTAGATAAACCAAAATTTTATCAGCTTTTTTAGTCTGATTAAGCAAACTTTTAAGGCAAATAGATAGTGTATTCAACCTATCTCCATAGCTTGTCAAAGAAACAATTAGCCGAGGATTCAATGCCTTTTTCATAATACTCATCCCTTTTCAGTTTAATATTATTAATAATTATCTCTTGATAGCGCTTTATAATAAATTAATATGCTCATTATTTACTATTTTTAAGACCCAATTTATAAACAAAACAAAAAAGCTACAATCATTTCTGATTGTAGCTCAACATGATCTTAATGAAGAAAAATAAATTGTTACACTTCTTAAAGGAGAAGTTTTCGGATCAGTCATCTATATCTTAGTCCATTTTTCTTCTATTGTTAAATCCAAATCTTTAATATAACAAATATCGGTTCATCATATCTAATCAGCAGCTTTCTTTGCTTTAGTATTAACTCTAATTAAACTAGCAATTTGATCAATATCCGCATTATTTTGGGCAATAATCAGGTCTTTGTTTGAACGTGGATAATCAATCACTTGACCATGATTGGCAGCAAAAGCTTGTAAAAATAATTTACTGCTTCTCCCATTTCCCTCTCTAAAGGGATGAAGATAATTTAACCTATCAAGCAAAAAAGCATAGTCAACATTTGCAAGTTCTTTTTTAGTAGATAATTGTTGTATCTTTTCGTCTATTTCTTCAATTCCAAAATTAATACGAGAATACTCTAAAAACTCTGTCTCCCCTTTAACTAATTCATAGTCTCTAATTTGACCAGCCCAATCGTAGAGCCAGCCAAACATAATTTTATGAATTTTTTTCAAATCTTCAACACTAGTGATTTTTTTATTCTTTCTCAAAAAAGCCACGGCCCGAATTCCTGAGCCTAAGTATTCTTTTTGTGCTAATTCTGCCGCATCAGTAATATTGAGCTTATTTTTAAGCGTACCATTTGGGTAAAGAAATTTTTGCCGATACCATTCAGAATCCTTTACGGCCTCATTCATTTTCTTCACCCCAAATCCGATCAATTTCAGTTTTAATCTCCTTAGATGGATTAATTGCCTCATCAAGAAGCATTAAAATATCCTCTTCATCTGGTTGCCAACCCTCTAAGTGTTCACTTTCTACAACAAATCTAATTTGTTCATACATTTCTGGATCTTCAATATAAATGCCTTGAATCATTTGATTAGTGTCATTAATTTTCAAAGAATAAACTGGATCAAGTAATTCTAGTAAATCTCCTGGTCGCATATTTAAAGATGATGATAATGCCGATAAAATTGCGCTTGACCAATTATCTGGATTCTCATTAAGTGCATCTTCTAAATCTTTTTCCATTAAAGAATTACTTTGTGAAATATCCTTTAAGGTTAAATGATGATTTGTAAGTAAAATTGATATTTTTGATAACATAATTGCCCTCGTTCATTTTTACCTTATTATATT
>DBFNNF010000214.1:0-5951 GCA_048407585.1 Lactobacillus johnsonii
AAGAAGAAAAATAAAGGACTAGAAGTAGAGGCCGCTGTTGATGGTGAACTAATACCTATTACTGATGTAAAAGATGATGTTTTTTCTACTAAAATGTTAGGTGATGGTTATGCTATTAAGCCTACTAGTGGAGAAGTTCATTCACCTGTGGAAGGTGATATATCCACTTTATTCCCTACAAAGCATGCCATTGGAATTAAAACTAAAGAAGGTTTAGAGATTCTAGTACACTTAGGTATTGATACCGTTGAATTAGAAGGAGCACCTTTTGAAATGAGAATTCAAAAAGGTGATCATGTGACAGCCGGTCAAATACTTGGAACTATGGATTTAAAACAGATTACTGACAGTGGCCGTGATGATTCAGTAATTGTTGTTTATACTAATATGGACTTAATTGATTCGATCTCCCCCGTTCAAAAAGGATCTATTAAGTCGGGTGAAAAAGTACAAACAATTAATTTTAAGAAAAATTAGGTCTATCTTGATATAAAAAGGCACCTGTGACTTCAATTGATAAACAAGAAGCCATGGGTGCTTTTTCTTATATATTTAGATGATAAAAAATATTGAGTTACTTATTTTTTTCTTGCAATAAGTCACGAATTTGGCGAAGGTATATTTCTTCGTTAGTTGGAGCTGGATCGTCTTCTTCCGCTTCTTTTTTAGGTGTTAGTCGATTAACTAATTTAATTAAGAAAAAGACAACTAGGGCAATAATTAGAAAGTTGATCACGGCATTTAAGAAGCTACCGTATTTAAATGTAGCTTCACCAATAGTGAATTTTAAGTTGGAAAGGTCAATTTTTCCAATAAATAATCCAATTAGAGGATTAATTAAATCTTTGACTAAAGAATTTACAATTGCCGTAAAAGCAGCCCCGATAATAACCCCGACAGCTAAATCCATCATGTTACCCCGAGAAATAAATTCTTTGAATTCTTTAACCATGGTTGATCTCCTTTCAAAAAATACTTATTAATTAAAAATTATATCGAAAGTAGAAATGGTAACGCTAGAAAAATGCCTATAGAAAAAACGTTAGAAATCAATCTAACGTTTTTTAAGATAATTAATTATGCTTTTTTCTGTTAACTTTATCGCTAATAAGTCCAAGTAGAGAGGCTGCGGTAGCAAGGGCTAAACCGAGAATACCTATATCCGTTGTTTTTGTACCAGTTTGAGGTAAAATCTTTTTCTTTTGAACTGATACATTATTAGTGTTTTGACGGCTCACTTTAGAATTCTGATAAGATTGATGAGTTAGTTGAGTAAGTTTATCAGATGATTTATGGAGTGAAGTCGAGATAGTAAGTTTAGTAGGTTGAACCGGTTTGGTAGGCTCAACCGGCTTAGTAGGTTGAACGGGTTTAGTAGGCTGAACTGGCTTAGTAGGTTCAACCGGTTTGGTAGGTTGAACAGGCTTGGTAGGCTCAACCGGTTTGGTAGGTTGAACAGGCTTAGTAGGCTCAACAGGCTTAGTAGGTTGAACAGGCTTGGTAGGTTCAACCGGTTTAGTAGGCTGAACAGGCTTAGTAGGTTCAACCGGTTTAGTAGGCTGAACAGGCTTAGTAGGTTGCACCGGTTTAGTAGGTTCAACTGGTTTAGTAGGCTCGACAGGCTTGGTAGGCTGAACAGGTTTAGTAGGTTGCACCGGTTTAGTAGGTTGAACAGGCTTGATAGGTTGCACCGGTTTGGTAGGTTGAACAGGCTTAGTAGGTTGCACCGGTTTAGTAGGCTGAACAGGCTTAGTAGGTTCAACTGGTTTAGTAGGCTCGACTGGTTTAGTAGGTTGAACGGGTTTGGTAGGTTCAACCGGTTTAGTAGGCTCGACTGGTTTAGTAGGTTGAACGGGTTTGGTAGGTTCAACCGGTTTAGTAGGTTGTACCGGCTTAGTAGGTTGTACCGGTTTAGTAGGCTCAACCGGTTTAGTAGGTTGAACGGGTTTAGTAGGCTCGACCGGCTTAATAGGTTGAACTGGCTTGGTAGGTTGAACTGGCTCAGCAGTATAGACTACGTTAAATACTAAATCCTTACTATTTGGAGTAATAAATTGTTGGTCAATTTGTTTGTGATCGGCAGTATAACCATTAATAATAGGTGATTTAACAGCAGAAAAACTACTTATACTTGGTGTCCAATCTTTTATTTTTCTAATGTTAGTTACTAAATCTACTTCTCCAGATTGAACAAATTGAATTGAATTAGTGTAGCTAGGGGCTGCTTCTTTACCATTATCATAAATATAGTTAATTGTTTCTTTAATACTTTTCGAATTATTTATTTCTTCAATTTGATGTTTAAAATGAACCACGTAATTTTGATCGTCTGGATCTTCTGTGTTATCAAATGAAAGTGTTTGTTGGTTAGTTGGATCGGATACTAGTAAATAATTCTTAGCTAGATACTTATTTATTGTATTCTTAGTAGAATATTGAGAACTAGTATCAGGTTGGCCGGATAACACTTGGCGCTCTAAAATTTCATCAGTTGTATCATCCTTATAAATTACAGTTATATTTTCGGTAAGAACATAAGGTACCTTTATTAAGAATTCAAAGTTATTTGGAAGATTAGTAATTAAAGCTTGATCTTGTTTTTTATCGAATTCGATAGGTAAAATTTCAGGACCATTAAGTTCAAACTTTTTAAGTGTTGAAGAAGGCTGTGAAATATTTTGTGAATTGAGCTTATAAACATTAAAAATTATTTCAGGAATGGAAATATTTTGTGCTTTATTTTCAAGATTCCAAGCATCCCACGTAATTTGCTGATTAACTAAGTCTTTTTGACCAGTTCTAATAAAATTAATATTTCCTAAATTCAAGGTCTTAAAAATATTATCTTTTCGTGGGCCATTTTCTGCATATAGAATTGCTTTTTCCGAAATAGATTTATTTTCATTAACTGGACTGATCTTATGAGTAAAATGAGCAATAAAATATTGATCCGTTGTATTATCTATATCAAACTTACCATAAGTTACATCATTTAATGTAGTACCCGATAAACTATCAGTAGTTTGAGTAGGATTATCACCTTTGTCAACAGCAACGAAGTTATAATTTGAAAAGTCATAACTCTTTGGAATAGTGAATAAAATAGGGCTGTTGCTTGATCCAGTCACAGTTAAATCTTTAGCAAAATCAATAAATTTCTTACTACTATCATCATAAAATCTAAGTGTAGCTTGTTGTTTATTAGCAGTATAAATGACAGTTTTATCTATATCATTAGACGTATGATCAACGCTAATTGGAGCAATTTTACTTTGAGTTGGAGTATAGCCAGGAATTACTGGTGATACTACTTCAGGAAATGTTTGGACGGCAGACCATTTGCTGTTTTCCTTACCAGTTACCAAATCTTTAGTACCAGTTTTTGTAAAGGTAACTGAATGTTTTACGTCGTTGGCAGCTGGTAGATTATCTTCATACAGATAATGAATTGTCTCTGTTACTTCTTTAGTATCTGAAATAGGCTCAGTCCCATGTTTGAAATGAAGCACAAAGTTTTGATCTTGGGTTTCATCGTCATCAAAATTTCCATAGGAAATTTTTGAATAGTCACTACTACTAGTTGATCCGATTCCACTAACTCCACTGAATACATAGTGTTTACTGTTTAAAAAGTCAATAACTTTATCGACACCTGCAAATGAAATTGCTTGTTTAGTTGAATTATTATCTGCTTTATCATAAATATCATTTATTACAGCTGTTTGATTGTTTTGAAGTAAGTATGCTGTTAAGTCTTGTTTGTCAGTGTCATCGTAGAAGTGGAGAGTGGCCTTTTCGGGAGCGTAGTAGTTAACAGTATAAGATAGTGGAAGGTTATTTTGAGTAGTAATTTCTCCATTTTCACTAATATTGGTCTCAATTGCTGGAATTACTAAGGGATCAATTAGACTATAGGCAGAATCAGAAGCAATTGGTGAATTAACTGCGTTAAAGGTAGAATCAGGAGTCCAACTATTCCAGTCTATGTAATTAGTAACAAGATCTTCGATACCATTACGAGTATAAGTAACTGCATGAGTATATGGTGAAGCAGCTAGTTCGCCCTTTTTCGTTCCATTAGCATAAACATAATTAAT
The DNA here is from genome assembly GCA_048407585.1 of Lactobacillus johnsonii. GTDB lineage: Bacteria > Bacillota > Bacilli > Lactobacillales > Lactobacillaceae > Lactobacillus > Lactobacillus johnsonii_C. The sequence continues at coordinate 4,098 of DBFNNF010000214.1, forward strand.
AGTTTCAGTTACTGAACTAGCTTGAGATTGAGGTTTTGTTTCATGATAAAGATAAACGTAATACTTTGGTGAAGTATTTTTAACGTTGATTTCTTCACTGTTGTAGCTATTGTTCAAACTATCAAGCTTAAAGTTTTGAGTAGCAATGTTATAGTTAGTTAATTTTTCACTATGGCTACTATTTTTTCCTTCAGTTGCTTCTTGATCTAAAACATAATGTCTTTCTTCAAGATCTTTAATAATATCCATTGTAGGATTAGGAACTGAACTATTAGTTGCAGTAATTATATTTTTAGCGCTATTTGGAATTTCTTGATTAGTGTTTTCATCAATAAAACGAATTTTAATAATTCTGTCTACTGTCGGATCTAGTTTAAAGTTAGTATAGGTTTGCGTAAAAGTATTAGCAGTACTACCAGAACCAGATGGGTTCCAGTCATTTTCATTTGTAGTTGGAGTACTGATGGATGGACCGGAGCTCGGAGTATTAATCCAATCAGGAATCTTATTTGTATCAAGTTGAGTATCTAGCTGAATAAAGTAAGGCCCATTTTTAGAATAGTCTTCACCATTAACAGTAAAGTCACCCTTTTGGTCAATAACTATTTCTCTACCATCATTAGAAATAGAATTTCTTAAAAAGTTTTCAAAGTTAGTATCTTCTGGAAGAGTAGATATTTTTGAATAATAATCATTAATACTGATTCTTTGTCCATCAGAAGCAACTACTTTTATATTGGAAGGGATTTTGAATACTTTAATAGTAGATGGAAGAATTTTTTGACCGCTACTAAATTTAATATGAGCAAGAACATTAAGTAATGGCTTTAAACTTGGATTGGTAGCTGAACCGTAGTTCCAATCAATGGCATATTGCATTAGACGAGCATCTTTTTGTTGGGCAACCGGAATGTCAGCTTTTGCACTAGGTTCTGGACCAGTATAGTTAGCGCCATATTCTGTATAAACTCCGTTTGCGCCTGGATTGCCATCTTCTCCGGGTGTCCAGATAACTTTAGGACCAATTATAAAACCATGAAGAATCTCCTCATTGATAACTTTATCTTCATAAGGGTTAATTTTAATTGGAAGATTTTGAGTAAATGATTGTTTATTAGGCAAAGTAACTGTAACAGGAAGAGTTAAATCGGGGTAAGTACCATATTTTTCATAGTATTGGGTAGTAGCAGTAGTATCGGCATTAAATGGAAAAGTTGCGTCAAAACCAGATAAAATACCGTCATCATTTCCTGTGTAAGTAAAAGTGAATTCTTTATTAGTAGCTGTATCAGTTTTATTCATATCAAATTCACTAGTTTTAGTTGGATTTACATTGAAGTTCAATAGATTGTTTTTATCGTTAATTGAAACGTTAACTTGTTCACCATGATTAATAGTGAGTGGTGTAGTCGAATTATTATTGATATGCACATTAATGGCACCTTGAGTTACGCCAGCGATAAGAGAACCATTAGTTTTAGCTCCAGTAATGCTTACTGTGGATTCATTCTGATTTGTTTCTTCATTAAGATTGTTGGTTTGATTAGTTGGGACAGTCACTTCATCTTTAGAAGTGAGAGATGATTGTGTTGAAGAATTATTATCTTTTGTACTTGGATCGCTACTATGTGAATTGTTTTCAGCACTAGTTTCTTGTTTCTGAGTTGTTTCGACTGAATTATTTGAAGTTAGTTCCTTGCTAATATTCTGGTTACTATCAGTATTATTTTGATCTGCTGCTTGAACAGTATTAGAACTTGCTAAAAAGAAAGTTGTACCTAAAGCAACAGTAACTAATCCAACTGAAAGTTTTCTAAAACTAAACTTTTCCTTCCCATTAAGTTTAATAATAAA
>DBFNNF010000215.1:0-8384 GCA_048407585.1 Lactobacillus johnsonii
ATTATTTTGGTTGCTTCAATTATTGGTTTTATTGGATTTCATGGACTAGAAACTTTTACTAAAGATCATGTGAATGTTTTTCAATTTTTAACTTCTAGTGATTGGGATCCAGGTGAAGGAAAGAATCATGTTGGAGCAGCAGCAATGATTGTAACTTCATTTTCTGTAACCTTATTAGCTGCTTTAGTAGCAACCCCGTTTGCAATTGCTGTAGCCTTATTTATGACTGAATATTCTTCTAAAAAGGGTGCACGCTTTTTGCAATCAGTAATTGAATTATTGGTAGGAATTCCATCTGTTGTTTATGGATTCTTGGGATTAACAGTTATTGTTCCTTTTATTAGAAATATTTTTGGTGGAACTGGGTTTGGTATTTTATCAGCGACTTTAGTTTTATTTGTCATGGTTTTACCGACAATTACTTCGCTAACTGTTGATAGTTTAAAAGCTGTACCATCTGATTACCGTAAAGCTTCTTTAGCTTTAGGAGCAACTAAATGGCAAACAATCTATAAAGTGATTTTGCGAGTTGCCTCTCCTAGAATTATGACAGCGGTAATTTTTGGGATGGCTAGAGCCTTTGGTGAAGCCTTAGCTGTACAGATGGTTATTGGTAATGCCGTTTTAATGCCAGCTAACTTAGTGAGTCCATCTGCTACTTTAACTAGTCAATTAACTAGTCAAATGGGAAACACAGTTATGGGAACCTTACCAAATAATGCACTTTGGTCGTTAGCCCTTCTATTGTTAATTATGTCTTTGGTCTTTAACTTCTTAGTCCGCTTAATTGGAAAGAGAGGACAGAAATAATGAATGCAAAAACTCGTAATAAGATTGCTACTGCTGGTATTTATACCTTAGTGAGTATTGTTGTAATCATCCTCTTTGGGATTTTAGGCGATATTCTAGTTTCGGGTGTGCCACATCTTTCATGGCATTTTTTGTCTTCTGAGGCTTCTTCCTATCAACCTGGCGGAGGGGTAAGAGATCAGCTATTTAATTCCTTATATTTGCTAGTATTAACCTTAATTATTTCACTTCCAATTGCTTTGGGAGCAGGTATTTATCTAGCGGAATATGCTAAAGATAATTGGTTTACTAACTTAATTAGAACAACAATTGAAATTTTAAGCTCACTTCCTTCAATTGTTGTTGGTTTATTTGGTTATTTACTATTTGTAGTACAGTTTGGATTTGGTTTTTCAATTATTTCTGGTGCTTTGGCTCTTACATTCTTTAATTTACCAACACTAACTAGTAATATTGAACAAGCTATTGAAGGTGTTCCGCAAGCGCAAAGAGATGCGGGACTTGCCTTGGGTTTATCTAACTGGAAAACAATTCGCGGGATCGTTTTGCCGGCAGCCTTACCAGGAATTTTAACTGGTATTATTTTGAGTGCTGGTAGAATTTTTGGTGAAGCCGCTGCCTTAATTTATACTGCAGGTCAAAGTGGATCTACAATTGACTACAGTAATTGGAATCCATTTAGTCCAACTAGTTTTTTAAATGTGATGCGTCCAGCAGAAACTTTAGCTGTTCATATTTGGAAGGTTAATACTGAAGGAATCATCCCCGATGCAACAATTGTTTCAGCTGCAACTTCTGCTTTATTAATTATTGTGGTAATTTTATTCAATCTTGGTGCACGTGCCTTGGGTAATCATTTATACCGCAAATTAACAGCTGCTAAGTCATAAGGAGAAATTTATGCAAAATGTAAATGAAGCCCCGACATATATTCATCAATTTGATAAAGATGAGCAGATTATTTCGACGCAAGACCTTAGCGTTTTTTACGGAGGTAGCGTTCAAAAGCTTTTTAATGCTAGTCTTCAATTTAAGAAAAAAACTATCACAGCCTTAATTGGAGGATCTGGTTCAGGAAAGTCTACTTTTTTACGCTGTCTTAATAGAATGAATGATAAAGTGGCTCGAATAGACGGTGAAATTTGGTACCATGGCTTAGATATCAATAAAAACAATATTAACGTTTACCAGTTAAGAAAAAATATTGGAATGGTTTTCCAAAAGCCTAATCCATTTCCAAAATCAATTAGAGAAAATATTACTTATGCTCTAAAAGCAAATGGTGAAAATGATAAGCAAAAATTGGATCAAATTGTAGAAGAAAGTTTAAGAGCGGCTGCTCTATGGGATGAAGTGAAGGATAAGTTAGATAAGAGTGCATTGGCAATGTCTGGTGGTCAACAGCAGCGATTATGTATTGCGCGAGCTCTTGCGTTGAAGCCTGAAATTTTGCTACTTGATGAGCCTGCTAGTGCTCTTGATCCTGTTTCTACTTCTAAACTTGAGGATACTCTTAAGCAGTTGAGAACTGACTATACAATGATCATGGTAACGCACAATATGCAACAAGCTAGTCGTATTAGTGATTACACAGCTTTCTTTCATTTAGGTCATGTTTTAGAGTATGACACTACTGAAAACATTTTTACTAATCCTAAGGGTGAAATTACGGAAGACTACATTCGCGGAAGTTTTGGATAAGGGGGTTACTGTGGAAAATATTATTACAAGTAAAGATGTTCACCTAAGCTATGGAAATGTTGAAGCTTTACACGGCATTAGCTTAGACTTTGAAGAAAAAGAACTTACTGCCTTAATCGGTCCTTCAGGATGCGGAAAATCAACCTTTCTTCGTTGTTTGAACAGAATGAATGATGACATACCTAATATTCATATTAGTGGTGAGATTGAATTCGAAAATAAGAATATCTACGGTCCTAAAATGGATTTGGTAGAATTGCGTAAAGATGTTGGAATGGTGTTCCAGCAGCCAAGTCCTTTTCCATTTTCTGTTTATGACAATATTGCTTACGGTCTTAGAATTGCTGGGATTAAAGATAAAGAATTGATCGACCAGCGAGTTGAAGAAAGTTTAAAGCAAGCTGCAATTTGGAAAGAGACTAAAGATAATTTAGATCGAAACGCTCAAGCATTTTCTGGAGGACAACAACAGAGAATTTGTATTGCTCGTGCTTTAGCGGTTCGTCCAAAAGTAGTTTTGCTTGATGAGCCTACTAGTGCTCTTGACCCAATTTCAAGTAGTGAGATTGAAGAGACTCTTCTTGAATTAAAGCATGATTTTACTTTTATCATGGTAACGCACAACTTACAACAAGCCTCTCGAATTAGCGACTATACCGCTTTCTTAATGAGTGGAGACTTAATTGAGTATGGCAAGACCTCAGATATGTTTATGAATCCGAAAAAGCAAATTACTAGTGATTATCTGAATGGACGTTTTGGTTAATAAAGGAGATTTTTAAGATGCATGAAGTTTTTTTAGATGAATTACGTAAGTTGAATACTCGTTTCATGGGAATGGGTATTGATGTTAGTGAAGCGATTGAAGAAGCAACACAAGCTTTTGTTGAACATGATAAAAAACTAGCTCAAAGCCTAGTTAAAGATGATCAAAAAGTGTCACGTGCTGCTACAAAAGTTGAAAAAAGAACCTTAAAATTAATGGCTCTTCAACAACCAGTTGCTAGTGACTTTAGAAATGTTATTAGTATCTTAAAAGCTACTAATGATTTAGAACGAATTGGTGAAAATGCTAATTCAATTGCTTGGGAAACAATTCGAGTAAAGGGAAATCCCCGTATTCCAGAAGTTGAAGCAATTATTAAGTCAATGTCCAAGAAAGTTAACTTTATGTTAGACCAAGTTTTAAAGGCCTATGTACAAGGTGATGAAAAATTGGCTCGTGAAGTTGCTAAAAAAGATGATGAAGTAGATGAGGATTATGTAAAGGCTCGTAAGTTAATTATTTCTGGAATTAAGCAAGATCCAGAAGCAGCGGTTGCTTCTTCAAGCTACTTTATGGTAATTCGTTTACTTGAACGTATTGGCGACCACGTAGTTAATCTAGCACAATGGGTTATCTATAAAATGTCGGGAGAATTAGTAGATTTAAATACTAAAGATACTGATGAAATGACTGAATTATAGGATTAAATATCTGATACGATGGATATTAGAGAAGTTAAAGATCATAAAAAACAATATCTTGATTTATTGTTACTAGCTGATGAACAGGAAGATATGGTTGATCGTTATCTTGATCGGGGAAGAATGTATATCTTGATTGATGACGGAAAAGTGCGATCAGAGTGTGTCATAACATATGAAGATAATCGTACTATTGAGATAAAAAATCTTGCCACTTATCCTGTTGATCAAGGGAAGGGCTATGCTAAAAAATTAATCAATTATATTTCGGAAAAATATAAAGGGGATTATAAATTCTTGCAAGTTGGAACTGGTGACAGTCCTTTAACAATTCCATTTTATCTGAAATGCGGATTTAAACCTTCCGGCCGAATAAAAAATTTTTTCGTAGATAATTATAATTATCCAATTTATGAAGCAGGTCACCAATTGATTGATATGATCTACTTAAAAAAGAAAATCTGAATACAGAAAAATAGGAACCTTCAATTTGAGGGTTCCTATTTTTATTTAACTTTATATTCTTGGTTGTAAGCGCGTGCAAATAATAGAAAAGAAATCTATAATGAACTTATAAATTAAACTGTAGCAATAAGTAGGGAGAAATTATGAGCGATACAGTACAAAAAAAGAAGAAACATCAATTTCCAACAGCGTATACAGTTATTATTATCGTTTTATTATTGGTGCAAATTTTAACGTTTTTTATACCGTCAGGTAATTATGCAACACTTGAATATGATCAACCAAGTAAAGAGTTTGTAATTACAAAACCGAATGGTAGCAAGCATAAAGAAGCAGCAACCCAAAAAACTTTAGACAAATACAAGGTTAAGATCGATGTTAAAAAGTTTACTAGTGGAACGATCTATAAACCCGTAGCTATTCCTGATTCCTATGAAAAAATTAATCAGAAAAAGCCAGGACTTGGCGGAGCGATTTATCAATTTCTTTCTTCTCAAGTAAACGGAATTGCTCAAAGTATTGATATTATTGCCTTTGTTTTGATTCTAGGTGGTTGTATTGGAGTTGTTCATGCAAATGGTGCAATTGATGCCGGAATGCAGGCACTTTCTAAAAAGATTAAGGGTAAGCAAGTTTTATTGATTGTTTTAGTAATGGGATTAATCGCCATTGGTGGAACAACCTTTGGTTTAGCTGAAGAAACAATGGCTTTTTATCCTATCTTAATTCCAGTCTTCTTATTAGCAGGTTTTGATAGGATGACAGTTGTTGCGACGATCTTTTTAGGTACAAGTATTGGGACGATGGCATCAACTATTAACCCATTCTCGACTGTAATTGCCTCGAATACGGCGGGGGTCAATTTTACAGATGCATTGCCGCTTAGAATTTGTATGTGGGCAACCTGCGTTATTGTCGGGATGATTTATGTCATTCTTTATGCTAAAAAAGTGCAAAAGAATCCTAAAGCTTCATATGTTTATAATGACTTCGCTAAAGAAGATCAAGAATATATGAATCAGAATCAAAGTATGCAAGAAAGTAAATTTACTTGGCGTCAAAAGTTAACTTTACTTGTCTTTGCGATTGCCTTTATCGTAATGATTTGGGGTGTTCAACAAAAGGGATGGTACTTTACTGAAATTGCCGTTGTCTTCCTAGCAACGGGCTATATTTTCGCCTTTATTTCAGGTTTAAGTGAGCATAAATTTATTGAGAGCTTTGTAAATGGTGCGGCAGATTTATTGGGTGTAGCTTTAACAATTGGCCTAGCACGTGCTGTTTCAATTGTGATGGAAGAAAGTCATACTAGTGACACAATTATGAATTTCTTTAGTCAACAAGTTTCTGGAATGCCACCATTATTGTTTATTTGGTTTATGTTTTTAGTCTACATTGTTCTTGGTTTCTTTATTCAGTCATCTTCTGGCTTAGCCGTTCTTTCAATGCCTATTATGGCACCGCTAGCTAACGTAGTTGGAATTGATCGCGCAAGCATTATTGATGCCTATAATTGGGGTCAAGGATTTATTAGTTTAATTGCACCAACTGGATTAATTTTAATGAGCTTAATGATGGTAAATATTGGATTCAATAAATGGTTTAAGTTTTGCTGGAAACTGTTAGTTATTGAATTTGGAATTTGTTTAGCCTTTTTGGCAATTGGTTTAGTTGTTTACTAACTAAGCAAATAAGTAGCTTTTAGTATTTTTTATAGTTATGATGAAGCTAAAGACATTGTTTAATATTTTAAGGAGGCTTTTGTATGGCTTATCCAAAAACTAAAAAAATTATGAATGAAATTGTTGCTGATTTAACTCAAACTCACATGGTCGTCCACCAACACCATTGGTATATGCTTGGAAGAGGATTTCTAAAATTGCACCCATATTTAGATGGTGTAATGGAAGAATTAGCTGAGCAGCAAGATGGGGTTGCTGAAAGATTGATTGCCATTAATGGTAATCCGATTTCCACCTACGAAGAAGTATTGGAAGAAACTAACGTTCCAGATCAAATCGGTAGTTGGGATTTGTCAATTGAAGAAAGATTCCAATTAATTATAAATGCATACAAACAATTGCGAGATGATTATGAAAGAGGGATCAAGATTAGTGAAGGAGAAGGAGACGACTCAACTAATGACCTATTGATTTCCTATCATACCGCGATCGAAAAAAGAATTTGGATGATGTCAGCTGAACTTGGTCAACGTCCAGGTGAAGGTGAATAGGAAAAATATATTTATGCAAAGCATTCCGTGTATGGAATGCTTTTTTGCTATAATTAAAGTAAATATTGCCATACAGGGAAGGAAATACCATGAATAAAGTTACAATTGTTGGGTCAATTAACGTTGATAATATTATGCATATTAAGAAACTTCCTCAACCAGGAGAAACAATAGCAATGTCTGAATTTTCAAAAGCTGCTGGTGGTAAGGGAGCAAATCAAGCCGTAGCAAGTAGTCGAGCAAAAAATGAAACAATTTTTGTTGGACGGGTTGGGGATGATGACAATGGTCGCTTTATGCTTGAACAATTTAAAGAAAATGGAATTAATGTTGACCATGTAGCTGTAACCCCAAACCAACAAACTGGACAAGCCTATATTTTGCTTCAAGAGACAGGACAAAATTCAATTATTATTCAACATGGTGCAAATTTTGACGTAACAGCAGAAGATGTTAGAAATGCGAAAAGTCAAATTGAAGATAGTGATTTTGTGATTGCTCAATTTGAAACACCAATTGAAGCAACTATTGAAGCTTTTAAGATTGCTAGAGAAGCTGGTAAAATTACTATTTTAAATCCTGCGCCTGCCCGTACTGATATCCCAGAAGAATTATTAGAGTTAACCGATTTGATTACTCCTAATGAAACTGAAGCTGAGAGTATTACAGGAATTAAAGTTGACAGTGAAGAGTCAATGAAGAAGAGCAGTGAAATTTTTCATCAAATGGGAATTAAGGGTGTAATTATCACAATTGGTGAACGTGGATCTTATGTTTCTTATGAAGACATTGAAGAGATTGTTCCAGCTTTCAAAGTAAAGGCAGTTGATACAACAGCAGCTGGTGATACATTCTTAGGTGCTTTATCTAGCGAATTGAAGCCTGATTTAAGTAACTTAAGAGATAGTGTAATTTATGCGTCCAAATCATCCTCATTTACAGTTCAAAAATTAGGTGCATTTCCATCTATTCCAACTAGAGAAGTAGTTGAAGAAGCTTTGAAGGAGAAAAACTAATGAATAAGACAGAGCAAGATCAATTAAAAAAAGAAGCAGCTACTAAAGCAGCTAAGATGGTAGAGCCTAATTCTGTTTTAGGAGTTGGAACAGGCTCAACAGTTGCATTTTTTATCGATGCATTAGGTGAACGCAAAGAAAAAGAAGGTTTCAGTTTAAAGCACATTGTTACTACTTCTAATCGTAGTAAGAAACAACTTGAAGGACTAGGCTTCAAGGTTGATGAGTTAGCAGATATTGATCAAGCTGATTTAACAGTAGATGGCGCTGATCGAGTAGACGATAATTTAGATGGAATCAAAGGCGGCGGTGGTGCCTTAACTTTAGAAAAAAATGTCGCTATCAACTCAAAGAAGATTATTTGGATCGTTGATGAATCAAAACTTGTTCATCACTTAAGCGGCTTTCCGCTTCCAGTTGAAGTATTACCAGTGTCTGCTGAACAAAACTTTAAGCGTTTTGAAGCAGAAGGGTTGAAGCCTCAATGGCGTTTAGATGATGAGGGTAAGCGTTATGTAACGCATTACGGTAATTACATCATTGATTTAGCTGCTGATCCAACTCCAGTACCACACGGTTTAGCTGATTATCTAGACCACATAGTTGGTGTAGTTGAGCATGGCTTGTTTTTAGACATGTGTGATGAAGTCATCATTGCACATAGTGATGGTACAATTGAAGATAAGAAGAGA